>CAJOCT010000086.1 GCA_905236725.1 uncultured Selenomonadaceae bacterium
ATACGCGCTTAATGCAGACATCAATGCCGCGATTAACATTGCTAATCGCGGGGCTGTAGTCAGTCAGCCGTACGCGGTGGCTTAGGCTAACTGCAAGCCCCCGCCTTTAGCCGTGGGGTTACTGACCGGTGAAAGTTATGAAATCATTTTGTTGAATAAGATTTTTTAAATTCTTCGTATCGATTTTGCAGTCAATCGGCGTTGAATCATTTTTCACGATTGAGCCGAGATTATCAGCCGAAATAAAATTATTTTCTTCGGCGAACCAAAGTTGAGAAACCGTCGAATTTGAATAAGTTTTTGTTGAAGTTTTTCCGTTCGCGTTTTCGATGGAAATTTTTTTGCCTTTGCCATTTTTAACCGTAATTGTTCCTGAACCGACCTTAAAAATAACATTCTTGCCACTGACAGTCGCTTTGGTAATTTTTCCCGAAGTAATTTTTATTTTGTCCTGTCCCGCCGTGTAATCGGTGATAACATCTGTTCCTGCAGAGTAAACAAAAATATCTTTTCCGGCTCCGCCCTTCAACGTATCGTTGCCTTTTCCTCCGTTCAAAGTGTCGTTACCTTTGCCGCCGTCGAGGTAATCATTTCCGTTGCCGCCGTTCAAATAATCGTTGCCCGCATTTCCGACAAGCGAATCTTTTCCCGCGCCCCCGTAAATCGTATCTTTGCCTTTACCGCCTGTCAAAATGTCGTTACCTTTGCCGCCGATTATCGTGACGTAATTGCCGCTGCTTGTAATGGTATCGCCGTACTTTGTGCCTCTAAGAGAAATATTGTTTGTAACATTGGAAGTGATCCAGCCTTCGCCTGCAGCTTCTGCGTTAAATCTGAAAACGGCGTTGCCATAGCCGATAGAATCTTTAAGCCCGCTTAATCCGTGTGTTGCGCCTGCAACGGTGAAAATTTCTTTAACCCCTGCACCCGACGCCGAATAAAGTGACTCCAACATAGCGGGATTGATAACCTGATCGGCAGTTCCCGTAATGAACATTGACGGCATTGTTGCATTGCCCAATGAATCAATCGGAGCCGCCGCCGTCAACGGATAACCCGTTAAACTTTCGGAAGTGTCATTTATTGCGTTGATAAATTTTGAATCCGCCAGTTCAGGAATTAAACCTTTCACTAAATCAATAAGGTCAAGCACTCTGGTATAGCCGCAATCTTCGATGAGGGAAGTGACATTAGTCAAGTCGGGATTTGCGGCGGCGAGCATTGCGGTAGCCGCTCCCATTGATACGCCATGCAAAGTTATTTTCGCATTGGGATTAAGTTCCGCTATTTTGTGCGTCCAAAGTGCAACATCTTCACCTTCTGCCGCGCTCATTGTCAACCATTCGCCTTCGGAATCTCCTGCCGCGCGTTGGTCAACCATCAAGACATGATAATTATTTGTCAGATACTGTCTTGCAAAGCCGTTCATATGCCTGTGATTATGCCCGTAACCGTGAACAAGTATCACCCACTTATCATTAGGATTTTTCGGCGTGTAGTGATAGCCCGTAAGTTCCAACCCGTCAGAAGAATTTATCGTCAACGTGTCGCTGTCCGCGTAATAACTTGAACCCAAGTTTTTAAAGCCGTGATACTCATTGGGGTGAAAAAACAATCCGGCAATTAAAGGGTAGCCCGCTTCGGTTTTATGTTGCAGAGCTTCTACGAAAGTTTCAGCTAAAATGCTGTACTCTCCCGCAGTATCCGAATCATCGGAGTTTGCGGTTTCTTCCGAAACAATAAATGCATTTTTGCCGCTTGAATCGATTGAATAAGTTCCGCCGTCGAAAAACAAAGTATCATTTTCAGCGAAGTCGTTAATAACTTCATTGCCTGCAGTTCCGACTGCCGACGCGCCATCGACAGGAATGTCGGAAGTAAAATTGGTCATCATTTTTTATCCCTCCATGAATTATATTCGTCATTGCAATGGAATTTTCCCTCTTTAAGATAATGGCGACTTCTGTGAAAATTAAATCTCGTCAAAAAAAAATCTGCAACAGAAATTTCCGTTGCAGAAAAAATTTTTTACAGAAATTGATTAACTTTTAGAAGTCCATTGAGATTTTTCATGGTCGGCGAGAAATTCCGAGCCGTCCGCAAGTTGATAAGTGACCTCCGCCGAACTGTTGACGGTAAGAGAGCCGCCGTCGTTGAAGTTGAGAGACACGCCGCCTTCCGTGATATTTGTTCCGATAATTTGTTCAAGATTGATATTTTCGAGGAGAATTTTATCGCCGTCATTCGCGCCGTTAATTATATCGTTGCCGTCCCCCAAAATATATTTCACGAAATTAGAACTTGCCTCACCTGCAAAAATAATTTGATCGTTGCCTGTTGAGGCGTTGATTGTGACATTCGAGCCGTAATTTGTTATCACGTCATCGCCTGCGCTCCCCTGAACACTGACATTTGACCTGCCGACAGAAATATTTTCGCCGCCGTCCGACAATTCAATAACTTTGCCCGCAACTTCAATCGGTGTGCCGTTAATGTTAATCGTGTTGTCGTTGAGATAAGCGTTTACGAGATTTGCGTAATAATCGCCGACCGAGACGACAATATTTTTTTTGTCCTCAAAAACCGAGTAAGTGCCGATACCGCCGCCGACTTGCAAGGTTGAATTTTCGCTGAAACCGATAATTGTATCGTCGCCGCCGTAATAGTCGATTAAAACATTTTCGCCGCTGTTTGAAATAAAATCATAACCGCCGCCGGGTCTTATCGTGACATTTGAGCCGACATTTTCGAATATATCATTTCCGTAACTTCCGTCAAGCAAAACATTTGCGGCGTTGTTTCTCAAAATGTCGTCGCCTTCCGCACCTTCGATTATGGAATTTGCGCCGCTGTTTTCGATTATTTCATTTCCCGCGCCGCCGTTGATGCTTACATTTGTGCCGCTGTTGGTTAAATAATCGTCGCTCGCCTCGCCGTTTACCGTGACATTAAAACCGCTGTTTGCAATCGTGTCGGCAAATTCGGTGCCGGAAATTACGGTATTGTTCGCAGTGTTTTCGATATTCAATGCAACAACTTCATAATTTATGACGTTGAGCGCAACTAAATTTTTTCCGCCCGCAATCGTGATATTATTTTCTCCTACAGTCAAAATTACATCGTCGCCGCTCTCGACTGAAGAAAATTCCGTGCCCGGCGTGAGTTTTAATTTTGAAGTTTCGTTAAAACCGTAAATAATATCATTGCCGTCGCCGGGATTGTACGCAATCACATCGGATTTAAGGGAGTCGCCCTGCATAATTATAACGTCGTCGCCGGTTCCGCCGCTCATAGTCGCGTCATTGCCGTTGTTGATGATTGTATCATTACCTGCGCCGCCTTGAATTGATGCCGAGTCGCTGAAAAACGGGTTAATATAGTCGTCACCTTCGCCGCCGTTTATTGTTGCATATCCGCCCATCGCCCAAGAACCTGTCTCTGATCCGTCGCCGAGAATTGTATCATTCCCCGCGCCGCCGTCTATATAGGTGTGGTGTCCACGCTTGACAACAATTCTGTCATTTCCCGCGCCTCCGTCGAGTGTCGGATAATATGCGTGTTCGTTGAAAATAAAATCGTGACCCGCGCCCATATTAACCGAAACATAAATTGCCTCTCTGTTGTCAACTGTATCGCTGCCCGTGCCGCCGTAAATTACCGAGCCCGAGCCCCTGTTAATTATCGTATCTTTGCCGCCGCGTGCTTGAACCGTGACATTTTCGCCGTAATTTTCAATAAAATCATTTGCATAAGTTCCGCCGATTAAAGTGTTATCGTTAATGTTGCTGATTGTTTCTCCGTCAACACTGCCGATTATGTTCAGATTTTCAAGCGAATTTATTCCTTGCAAGACAATTTTATTTTCATCGACGTTGAGAACGGTATTTTCGCCGTCAAAAGAAGTTGAATAATCCGTGCCGATTAAAAGCGTCGAATTATTTTTAAAACCGCTGACAGTATCATTTCCGCCGTCATAAATGAAAGTCACGTTATCGCCGCTGTTTGAAATAAAATTGTTGCCCGCGCCGCCGTTGATTGTGACATTTGAACCGATGTTAGTGATTAAATCATTTTGCCAAGTTCCGTTTACAGCAACATTATCATTCACCGAGTAAAGTCCGGCAGAATTATTTTCCGTCCCAAAAATAAAATCTCCCGCATTTGCGTTAATTGAAGTTTGATTGACTCTGTAAGTTCCCGCCGCCGTAACTTTCAATCTTGCGCCGTTATCGAGTCCTGAAATTTCGTAACCGTTTTCACTTGCGTAAATGTCAATTAAATTGTCGTCGAAAACTTCAACCGCCGCACTCCCGTTAATTGAAACTCCGTGCGCTGTAAAATCTCCGCTGACATTTCCGCTCAAATTTTCAAAACCTCTCACATAAGATTTATCCGGCTCGAAATCTGCTTTTATTATCGCACTTGAATCTCCGCGGATTGTGTAAGATTTATCTGCAACCGTGAAAACACCTTCGGTATCCGTGACAAGATCGAAAACAGTTTCTTCGGGCTGATTTTCAAAAATTGCGCCGCCCGAAATCGTCGCGCCGTCCGAAATGCCGATAATTTTTTGCAAGCCGATTAAATCAGTTTGAACGCGATAAGCATCATCACCCGAGGCAATAAATTTTTCCGTGAAAATTTTTCCTATATCAGGCGAATTATAATTTCCCAAACGTTCTTCACTTTCTTTAGTTAAAGTTCTGCTGAAAGTAAATCCGTTCTCCGAGCCCGTGACGGTGATTCCCGTAGGAACTGTTTCGGTAAGTTCAAAAATTCTTGCGTCGGCTGTTACATTGCCCGCTTCAGCCAAGACAAAAGATTTATCCGCGCCGAAACCCGCAGCCGCAACTCCCGCACCGAGTACAACATTTGCGGGGGAAAGACTGACTTTGCCACTCCCTCCGAAAGTCATATCGTTATGTCTGACAATATTTTCTCCTGTCGTGAATGACATAAAATTATCAGTCGCAGTCAAAGGCAAATCCGCGGCAGTCGTCGTTACAGTCTGTCCGTTAATCGTATAATTTCCCGCCTCACTCGTCGTAAAATAAAGTGCGGGAATAAAATTTTTCAAGTCCGTGACAAGGTTGGTACCTTCGGAAATTTTGAAAATATTATGCCCGATTTTAACGGAACCGCTGTTGACGGTGAAAGTGCTTTCAAGATTATCTTTCGTCCAAGTAACTTTCATCGCGCCTGTATCAGCCGAATAAGTAAAGCCGTCGGACTTACTGAAATCAAGACTTCCCGCGCCGCCGAATGTTTGCAACGTCGTCAAAATCGGTTCGCCATTCAAAGTAGAATTTGCAGTTATTGTTGAATCGGGATCGAATGAAACTTTTCCCGTGTTGTAATAAATCGTGCCTTTTATCCCGCTTAAGTGAGTTTGTTCGCCGTTGCTCATCGTCAAGTCGGCGTCAAGATTTTCATCGGCGGAAGAAATTCTGATACCTTTTTCCGAAATTAAACTGATTGAACCCGTCGAACCTTTTGAATTTAATTTGAGTTTGCTCCCGTCATCCCAATCGAGATTTATTTCAGTGCCGTTTTCAAGAGAAAGTTGACCGTCAAGACCAAAAACAAATGCGCCGTTAATATTGATATTTGCTTTTCGATTTACACTGACGAAATTTAATTCCAGTGCGCCGTCTCCTTCATTCGGAGAAAAACGAATACCGCCGTCAATCAGATTTAATTTTCCGCCCGCACTGTCCAAAGCTGAAATTTTTACTTCTCTGTCATCTTGATCAAGTGAAATAACCGTGCCTTTCGTTAATGAAAATTCTTTAGTCGTCGGGTCGAAAAAAATTGTCCCGCCCGTGACGTTAATTTCTCCCGCATAAATTACATTTCCGCCCTTTGTCAAAGAAATTTTCAGTCCGCCGTCATTTTCGCCCGGCGTGAGAGAAAATCCGTTTTCAGTCAACGAAACAGCTGACGAGGCATTATCTGCGGCAGTCACGGAAAGAACATAATCGGCAAATTTTAAATTAAAACTCGTGTCCTTTTCAAAAGTTACAGTTTTATCGTAACCTAAAGTAATACTGCCGTTTGTACATTCCAACTCGCCGGAAAAAATTTGAGAGTCGCCGCGATTGAGCGTTAAATTCAGTGTGCCGTCGCCCGACTTTGGAACAAAAGTTATTCCGTTTTCACCGAGAGAAATATTCATACTTGCATTTTCGTTGGCAGTTGCCCGCAAAGTGTAATCGCCTATCTTGAGAACTTCGCTTGAACCTTTTGCGAGAGTAAAACCGCGTTCGGTAAAATTGTTGATGACTCTGCCGAATGATTCAACTTGAAGTTGTCTGACTGCGCCATCTTTACTTAAAATGAAATTGCCTGTCGAGTGTTCGCTGTCAGAAATTAAAGCGGTATCGGTGAATGTGTAAACTCCGCCGCGGTCAAAATAATTTTCGTTTCGCAAAGAATAATTTTCGCGCTGATTAACAATGGCAAGCCTTGAGTCGGGAGTGAATGAAATTGTATTTCCTCTGTAAGTAAAATTTCCGTCGATAATTTCAATCGCAAATAAAGTCTTCACCGTGACAATTTTAGCGTCGCCGTTGCCGATTGCAGAAAAATTTATTGCACCGTCCGCCGCATCAAAAACAACGACTGGAGAATTTTCAACGCCAGACGCAACTGCATAAACTTTGCCGCTCGAAATTCCCGAAATTTTTCCGTTTGAGTCAAGATTTAACTGCGAATTTTCGACTGCGGTGTAGGTCACCCCGTCAAGCTGATACGATTCACCGGCAGAAAACACCATCCCGACAAATCTCTGTAAGTCAAAAACAAAATTCTTCATAAAAAAACCTCCTTAAAAAATTTTTGAGCTCTTCTCGAAAAAACGGACATAAAAATCGAATTGAAAAACGATTTTAAAGCAATTTTTCAAATCGCGATTTTCTGCGGCAGGATTCAAGCCGGATTTTTTCATTTACATAAATTTCCCCCTTTTTTTTTATTTTAGCATTTTTTTTTTGTCCGTCAAAACGAGAAGGGGGGACAGATTTATAGGAAAAAATATCGTCAAGAATCTTAACGGCGAGTAAAGGAAAATACCGCGCTTGCTGACCTTGTAAAAATAAATAATTTTTCTGACTGCCGACGGATAATTGAAAAGTTGTTCGACGTGAGAAAAATTTTTTTGCCAAACAGCGACTGCACCGGGATATTTTTTCCATTTTCAAATTGGGCGGTTTTCAAACTCGGCGCAAAAAAATTTGTAATCTTAACGACGACTTTCGGGGAAAAATCGCCTTCGCACCGTCCTCAAGTCCGTCCATACACATAAAACCGATTTCCTGAACGCCATTTCTCTTTTTTTTCATCTTTTTCACTCTCGGCAACTATAATGCTCCACGAAATTTAGACAAAAAAATGAAGAAAAATAAGTTAGGGCGTGTTGGTAAAGTCTAAATTTGAATCGGCGGCAAGCAGAACAAAATTCAAAAAGCAATCTGACAATTTGTCTTAATGCTATGTGCCGGTAAG
>CAJOCT010000087.1 GCA_905236725.1 uncultured Selenomonadaceae bacterium
GTTTTCGTTGCGGAAAATGTGAAAATAATTGCAGATTGACGATGCAAATTTTTTCCAACGGCGAAAAATATTGTACAGGTAATCGTTGCGAACGCGGCGCGATTGTAAACAAAAAAAATTCCTCACTCCTCATTCCTAATTCCAAATTGAACGAAGTTCCCAACGCTTATGCTTACAAATACAAAAGAATTTTTGATTATAAATCGCTCGAAATCGAAAATGCTCCGCGCGGCGTGATTGGTATTCCTCGCGTTTTGAATATTTATGAAGATTTTCCTTTCTGGCATACATTTTTTACAAAACTCGGTTATCGCGTCGAAATTTCTTCAAAATCCAACGCAGAAATTTTTTATAAAGGTCTTTCGACAATTCCGAGTGATTCGCTCTGCTATCCCGCGAAAATTTCTCACGGACATATTATGGATTTAATCGAAAAAAATGTTACAAAAATTTTTTATCCTTGCGAACCGTACAATTTCGATACGCAATCCGAAAATTTTTATAACTGCCCGATTGTCGCAAGTTATCCCGAAAATATTCGCGGAAATATGGATATTTTGCGTGAAAAAAATGTTAAATTTATCCAACCGTTTTTGCCTGTTCACGATATGAAAAAATTAAAAATTCGCCTCTCCGAAGAATTTCAGTCTGAAAATATTTCTGCGAAAGAAATTTCCGACGCCGTTGACGCGGCAGAAATCGAAATGAAAAATTTCCACGCAGATTTAAAAAATTTCGGCGAAAATGTTTTGCAAAGAATCGAAAAAACCGGCGAAAATGCAATTTTGCTTGTCGGCAGACCTTATCACGTCGATCCCGAAATAAATCACGGAATTTCCGAAATGATTCAGTCTTACGGCTTGCCGATTATTTCTGAAGATATGATTTACCATTTGCCGACAAAATCCGAAAAAATTTCTGTCGTCAATCAATGGAGTTATCACGCTCGACTTTATCACGCCGCACATTTCGCCGCAGAACATAAAAATTTAACTTTGATTCAGTTAAGCAGTTTCGGTTGCGGTTTAGATGCGCTGACGACTGACCAAGTCAAAGAAATTTTGGAAAATCACGGAAAAATTTATACAATGATTAAACTCGACGAAGTTTCAAATTTAGGCGCGGCAAAAATCAGACTGCGTTCACTTCTCGCCGCACTCAAAAGAAAAAAATTTTCCGCGTACGAAGAAAAAATTTTTGCTCCGCGACCGAAATTTACTCTCGATTGCAAAAAAAATCATACAATTATCGCTCCGCAAATGGCACCGATTCATTTTGAACTTTTGCAAACTGTTTTGCAAAAATACGGCTACAACATTTTTATTCCCGAACTTCCCGACAAAAAAGCCATTGATTTAGGTTTGCGTTATGTCAACAATGACATGTGTTACCCCGCAATCGTCGTTATTGGTCAAATTATTTCTGCGCTGAAAAATAATGAAGTTGACGCAGAAAATTGTTCTGTAATTTTGTTTCAAACTTGCGGCGCGTGTCGTGCGACAAATTATATTTCAGTTTTGCGTCGCGCGTTGAAATTTGCAGGTTTTGAAAAAATTCCTGTATTTGCGTGCTGGGGACTTGAAACCGACGATTTTGTTTTGTCGAAAAATTGTTTGATGGACGCGATTAAATCTTCGATTTACGGCGATTTGCTGATGAATGTCAAAAATCGAATGAAACCTTACGAAATTTTTCACGGCGAAACCGAAAAACTTTTTGAAAATTGGATGGCGATTGCGAAAAATGATTTAATTCACGGAAATTTTTTGACTTACAGAAAAAATATAAAAAAAATTGTCGAAGAATTTGACGCGATTAAAATTGATGAAACGCTTGAAAAGCCGAAAGTCGGGATTGTCGGCGAAATTTTAGTTAAATATCACCCTGTCGCGAATAATTTTTTGGAAAAAGTTTTGGCTGAAGAAGGCGCGGAAGTCGTAATGCCGGAATTTACAGATTTTTTCTTGTACACGGCTTACGACGCGATTGCAAAACAAAAATTATTGGTCGGCTCAAAAAAAGAAAAAATTTTTGCGGAAATTTTTATACAGCTGATAGAATTTTTTAGAAGACCGATGAAAAATGCGTTGCTTGATTCAAAAAATTTTCGAGCACCGTATTCGATAAAAAAAATTGCGGAACTTGCAAGTCGTCATGTTTCAGTCGGAAATATGGCCGGCGAAGGTTGGTTTTTGACAGGCGAAATGGTGAAACTTATCGAAGAAAATGTTGAAAATATAATTTGTCTTCAGCCTTTCAGTTGCTTGCCGAATCATATTACAGGAAAAGGCGTTATGCACAATTTGCGCGAAAATTATTCAAAAGCAAATATTGTGGCGATTGATTGCGATGCAGGAAGTTCTGAAGTAAATCAGCTTAACAGAATTAAATTGATGCTTTCCGTCGCGAAAAAAGAAATTGCGAAAAATTTTAAGTCGGTCGGCTGAAAAATTTTGAAATAAAATAAAAAAAATCCTCTAAATGCGGAGGATTTTTTTGTTTAGGGCTGCTTTTTTTTATTTATGTGATAGTATTTATTTGTTATCAATTTAGGAGGTGATTTTGATGAATTTTTACAAAGAAATGACAACAGACGAACAGAAAAATTATTATTGCAAAATGCTTGAAATGATTGGTTCATTGTCGAATCTTTTTTCTGAAAGTCCGAAACCTTATCTTGTTTCAAGAGTTACAGAAAATTTATTTTGTCGCTGTTTAGATGCAGAAAATCTTTCAAGAAGTGATGTTACTGCAGACGCAAAGAAAAATTCTGTCGGAATCGGTATAAAAACTTGGGTCGGAAGTAATCTTCAAAAAATTGCCGAGTTTAATTCTTTGAAGAAAACTTATGAATATGGAAGGAGTGATTTTTAATGTTATTAACTAAATTAAATGAAAAAGAATATAAAATTGATTTTGAAGATATAGATATTGAAAAATTTTCAATTAAAAATAATAAATTTTTAGAATCAAAAAAAATTTTACCACGTCCGTTAATCCGTGATAAAAATGGAAAAATAATTTTAGATTATACTTATCGGGATTGGCTTTTGAAATTGCACGAAAAAATTGTTGATATTTCGCAATCAGTTATGGAAGAAAGTGATTATGAAACTGCATAAGAACTTACAAAACTCATTACTTTATGCGTTTCTTGGCTTGAATATCTTGAATTTGATGAAGAAGGTCGTTTTCAACTTTTTAAAGATATAAACAAAAAAAATGAAAAAAATGGTTGCTTTATTAAAGAATAAAATTTTTTTCATTTTCAGAAATAATTTTTTTCAACTCTTCCAAAGTTAAAATATTATTTTTTTCGCGGTGAATCATTCTGTGACAATTTGCACAAACAACAATCATATCAGTCGCAGGATTTACTAAAATTTCTTTTTTAAATTCAGAAAGCGGTATAACGTGATGAACTTCGATATAATTTTTTCCACGTTGCCCATAAAATTCAAAAAAATTAAATCCGCAAGACATACAACTTGTTCCGTGAATTTGAATCGCTCTTTTTCTCAAAGTTGGATTGCGTTCATATTGAGTAGTGTAAACAATTTTTCTTTTTCCTTCGCGTGCAACAGTAAAAATTGAAGAATTTTCAAATTCAATATCATTTTTGCATTGAGTTTCATAAATTTCTAATCCTGACAAAATTGCGATAATATCTTCGTAGTCAGGATTATTTGTTTTCTTTAAAATTGAAATTGCTTCATCAACTGATTTATTTTTAAAAAATCCTTTAAATTCATTTCCAAGTCCAAGATAATTTAAAATATTTTTTGATTGAAAGCCGCGAAACTAATCACTGTCAATTTTTAATGCAGATTTTTCAATTTCTCTGTGCGAAAGACCTTGAAATAAATAAGCCTCAACAACTGCTCTGTGCTGTTCTTTTGAATAATTTTCATATTCGCGAGAACGGTTTGATTTTTCTAAAATTGGAACATTCATATAAAAACTCCTTAAAAGTATTTCGATAAGTATATTTTGTGTAAAAAATCTTGTCAATCACGACGGCGGAAAAACTTTCAAGATTATTTTGGATTCTTTGACTGCAGAAAAATATAAATTTCATTACAAAGTTTTAAATGCTATGGAATATGGAAATGTTCCGCAAAACAGAGAAAGAATTTATATTGTTGCCTTCAGAAATGAAAAAGATTTTAAAAATTTTTTGTTTCCTGAAAAAATTCCTTTGACAAAAAAACTTACAGATATTATAAATTTTGAAAATCCTGTTGACGAAAAATATTATTACACGGCTGGAAAATATAAAGGCGAAATTTATGAAAAACTTTTAGAGGCGATGGACGATAAAAATGCAGTTTATCAATGGCGCAGAAAATATGTTCGCAAAAATATGTCAGGAGTTGTTCCAACTTTGACTGCAAATCAAGGCGAAGGCGGGCATAATGTTTGTTTGATAAAAACTGATTTTGGAATTAGAAAAATGACTCCGCGAGAATGTTTTAACGCTCAAGGATTTCCGAAAAATTTTAATTTGCCTGATTATTTAATTGATTCAAAACTTTATAAGCAAGCAGGAAATTCAGTTTGCGTTGAAGTTGTGAAAAGAATTGCAGAAAATATTGCAAACGCAATAAAAAAATAAAAAATCCTCCGCACTTGGAGGATCATTTTTTTGTGCAAAAATTTTTGTAGCCTTAGGGCTATTTTTTTTGTTATAATTTAAAAAAATTTGAGGTGATGTAAATGGCAAAAATTCAGTCTGTTGAGCCGAAAATTGCAGAACTTGCCAACGGTTGGCTTAAAAGTTACGACTTGGATTATAAATTGGAGCAGGAAAGTTTAAATCGCGAAATCGATAACGCACTTTCGGAATATTTTTCAAAAAGCGGCGGAACAGGCGGTAATCGTCCTGATGTAAAAATTTTGTTGGAAAATAATTTTAAAAAATATCCTGTACTGATTGAATATAAAGGCTACAAAAATAAACTCGTCAAACTCGATTCAAACGGCGAAGTTGAAAATAAAAATTCAAAAAATGAGCCGCATTACTCAAATATAAAAAATTTTGCCGTAAACGGCGCTGTTCATTATGCAAACGCGATTCTTCATTACACAAATTACACAGAAATTTTTGCAATCGGAATGACAGGTTACAAAGATGAAATCGGAAATTTGAAATATGAAATTGCAGTTTATTACGTTTCCAAAAAAAATTACGGTATCGGGCAAAAAGTCGGAAATTTTGATGATTTATCTTTCCTTAAAAAAGAAAATTTTCCGGATTTTATTGAAAAAGTTAAAAAACTTTCGCTGACCGAAGCCGAATTAAATAAATTAAAAAATATTCGCGAATCTGAAATTGACGCAAGCCTTATCAAATTAAACAACGATATTTATAAAAATGAACAAGGTTTAAGCGAACAGGACAGAATTTATTTGGTAGTCGCGTCGATTATGGCAACGCTTGGCGTACCGGATAAAGTTTCGCCGCTTGAAAAAAAAGATTTAAAATCTTTGACTGAAAAAAATTTGACTGACGGCGATATTTTAATGCGAAAAGTTGAAAATTTTTTATCGGAAAGAAATTTGCCTGAAGATAAAAAAAATTTAATTGTTCGTACTTTGCAAAATACAATAACTTCATCAAATTTAAACAAAGTTATAAACGGCGAAACGCAGTTGAAAAGAGTTTTTTCAAAAATTGTGGAAGATTTGGGAATTTATTATAAAATCGGGCTCACGACTGATTTTACCGGAAAACTTTTTAATGAAATGTATAATTGGCTCGGATTTACGCAGGATAAATTGAATGACGTTGTAATTACGCCGCCTTACGTAGCAAAACTTTTGGTAAAACTTTGCAGAACGAATAAAGATTCGTACGTTTGGGATTATGCGACAGGTTCGGCAGGTCTTTTGGTAGCCGCGATGAATGAAATGATTATCGACGCCCGCGAAAAAATTAAATCGCCTGACGAATTGCGTAAAAAAATAAATTTTATTCGTGCTAATCAAATTTTGGGACTTGAAATTTTGCCGAGTATTTATATGTTGGCAGTTTTGAATATGATTTTAATGGGCGACGGCAGTTCTAAAATTTTTAATCTTGATTCGCTGAAAGATTTTGACGGAAATTTTCCTGCAGATGTTTTTGTATTAAATCCGCCGTATTCTGCGGCAGGTAACGGAATGATTTTTGTTAAATCTGCGCTTGAAAAAATGAAAAAAGGTTACGCGGCGATAATTATTCAAAATTCTGCAGGTACCGGCAAGGCGATTGATTTTAATAAAAAAATTTTGGAAAATAATACACTGATTGCAAGCATAAAAATGCCGACAGATTTATTTATCGGCAAATCCAGCGTTCAAACAAATATTTATGTTTTCAGAGTCGGTGAACCGCACGAAAAAAATTTTCCGGTAAAATTTATAGATTTTTCAAATGACGGCTATAAACGTACGAACAGAAAAAAATCTCGGCAAAATCTTCAAGACATCGACCACGCTAAAGAAAGATATGAAGAATTGGTAAATCTTGTTAAATTCGGCAGAAGTCAATTAAAATTTTTTTCTGAAAATGATTATTACGAAGGAAATATTGATCCTGCAAGCGGTAAAGATTGGAATCAAAGCAAGCCGATTGATACGCGCCCGAAACTTGATGATTTTAAAAAAACTGTCAGCGATTTTTTAGCCTTTGAAGTCACAAATATTTTGAAAAATAATTCAGGTAATTGCTTGGGAAAAACTTTGCCCCACTCGCAGAAAAATTAAATAATGTTGAGTGGGGCGAATTTTTATTGAAAGATTTATTTGAAATTTCAACAGGTTCACTTATTTCTTCTCAAAAATTAAAATCTGGAAATTGTCCAAGAATATCTGTAAAAAATTTTGATAATGGCGTTTATGGAATGTTTGATACAAAAAATATTTCTGAAGCTCGACATCATAAAAATTTTATAACAGTTAATTTTTTTGGAAATGCTTTTTATCATCCTTACGAAGCAAGTATTGAAATGAAAGTACACGCATTGAAGTTGAAAAATAAAGAATTTACGTCAGCAACAGGATTATTTATTACTTCTGTTATAAATTATTCATTGAAAAATAAATTTTCTTATGGCGACCAATTATCAAGTTCAGATTTAAAAAATTTGAATATAAAAATGATTTTGAATTTATGGAAAAATTTATAACAGAAATTGAATTTGAAAAAATTTCAGTACTTGATGCATATTTAACGGCGGCAGGTTTAAAAGATTTTATTTTGACAGACGAAGAAAAATTTGCGCTTGAAAATTTAAATTCTTGCATTTGGCAAAAATTTTATTTGACAGAAATTTTTAAAATGTCAAATACAAAAAGCATTGTGAAAGAAAAAATAATTCCTGAAAGCGGAAAAATTCCTTACGTAACGGCTTCTGCAGAAAATAACGGAGTGATGACTTACATAAATTGTCCTGATGAATGGATTGAAAAAGGAAATTGCATAATGATAGGCGGAAAAACTTTGACATTTACATTTCAAGAAAAAGATTTTTGTTCAAATGACAGCCACAACATAGTACTTTATGCAAAAAATTCTGCTGAAAAAATTTTATATCTTTTTTATATGTCAGCACTTCGAGCGTCAATGCAAAATAAATATTCTTGGGGAAATTCAATTTCGATGAAAAAAATTCAAGATGACATTTTTTATTTACCGACAAAAAACGGCGAAATTGATTATGAGTTTATGGAAAAATTTATAACGGCGGTGCAAAAAATAATAATCGCGGACGTAGTGAAGTACAGCGAAGAAAAAATTTCGG
>CAJOCT010000088.1 GCA_905236725.1 uncultured Selenomonadaceae bacterium
TTCTCTCGGACTTTTTTCTTCGTGTCGGTCTTGATTTTTATATCGCTCCAGCACGTCAGTTTTTGTCGCACCGTAACATAAAATTTTAAGCCTGTTCGCCCCGTGCATTTCGACCAACTCTACCGAATAATCTCCGTCATCATTTCTGTGACTGTAGGATTTCAAAAATGCCAACGCCGAACAATCCTGCTCGTGTCCCATTATTTTATATATCAGCATTTTATCCTCAATTTTTTCTGCCAGTTCTTTGCTGTACACGATATGATAACTGTATTTGGACTCGTGCGTTTTGAATTTTTCCAATTCCTCCGCAAATTCTTCTTCCGTCCACTTATTTTCCAACACGCCTATCGACATATCTCGCAAAACTGCCGCTTTTTCCGACCAGTCTGTCATTTTCCATGAATATTTTTTCGGCTTAATCGGAATTGTATCTCGTAATGCCCTCACCGCATCGACTTTCCAACGTTCCACTCCGTTTTCCAAAAATAGTGATAGGTAAGATTTTGAACTCATCGTCATCTTTTCCCCCACTCCACACCGTGCGTGCGACTTTCATCGCACACGGCGTTCCATCGTCATCAACTACTCAATCTTCAATCTTTCCCAGCAGATGTTTGTTTCCGATTAACTTTCGCAATTCGTTTAGCTTTTTCATGTCAGGACTGCACAGTTTCAGATACTTGGCAATGGTTTCGTCAATAGTGGCGTGAATCAGCTTGGGCACTGGCTCTGTAACCAGAATTAGGTTGTCGTATTCGTCCGTGCCACCTTTGGATTTTGGTATTTTGTGGTGGCAGTGTATTTCTTCTGTCGATTCGAACTTTTGACCTGTAACAGCACATCTTCCATTTTGCGCGAAGAACAGCGAAATTCGGTTGTCGGCGTACTCAATGCTCCTGCCGTAAAGTGGCTGATTCATGAGTGTTGCCACGATTGAGTTTCGTGCGCTGTCGAACTCGGGTTCGCCATTCTTCTTGTGCATTGGATTTCTGTGCTGGACGTATCCGATTGGGTACAATGGCTCGTCCGCGAGGTAACGTAGCATTTTGGACTTGCCGTATCGTTTCTTCTCTGCTGGTGTGAGTTTTCTGCCCGTTCGACTTAGCCCCTTTAGCCTGTTGGTTCTGACCCTATCGACTTGCCACGCTATTTTGGAAAAGTCGAGATTCACACAGGTTGCAACTTGGTAGTAGTTTTGCATGCCCAAAACCATTTTGTTGTAGTGCCAAATTTCTTCAACTTGCGAAGTTCGCGGGCGTGCAATTCTCTTGATTTGCCGTTTGAGGACTTGAGTTTTCTTGGACACTTGCTTATCGCTGACATGAGATTCGACTACCAACTTTCGCGCTTTTGGTCGGACTTTGATTTTTAAGCCAAGAAATTCCGAGTACCTACGCTTGATGTTGACCACTCTTGTTTTTTCCGCATTGACTTCGAGTTTGAGCCGGTCAGACAGCCACCGCGTGATTGCGATTTTTGTCCGTTCAGCTTCCGTCTTTGTTCTGCAGAAAATCCTGAAATCATCAGCGTATCGCACCATGTACATTTCCTTGAGCCGAGTTTTGCGCATTGCTCTGTATCCTGCACCTTTCCCGCCGTTCTCGTTTATGTAGTATTTGTAAGCGACGGGATTTTCTTCCCAGTTGCTCTCTACCCAGTGGTCAAGCTCATTTAACACGATGTTTGCCAGCAGAGGTGAAATTATTCCACCTTGTGGCGTTCCTGTGCGTGGATGTAATAGCTTGCCGTTTGGCAGTTTGACTGGTGCCTTGAGTATGCGCTTAATCTTCCCCAGCAAATGTTTATCTCTGATTCCCAACGTCCACATTTGCCGCATTAGCTTGCTGTGGTTTACGTTATCGAAAAAACCCTTGATGTCGAACTCGATGACGTAATGCAAATTTTGAGTTTGTATTTTCCTACTTACGTCCGCCATTGCGTTCTCAACCGAACGATTTGGTCTGAATCCGTAGCTATGTTTGCTGAAGTGTGCTTCACAAATTGGCTCCAGCACTTGCTTAAAACATTGCTGAATCAACCTGTCCCATATGCACGGTATTCCCAGTGGTCGTGTTTTTCCATTTGGTTTGGGGATGTCCTTCCTTCGAACTGGTTTTGGCTGGTAGCCGTTATTCCTTCCTGACACTTCGAGCCTAATTTTCGCGATGACTTCTTCCGCCGTTAAGCGTTCGATGTCTTTGATTCTTAAGCCGTCCGTGCCTGGAGTATTGTTTCCCGAATTGCTTTTGATGTTTCTGTACGCGAGCAGAATATTTTCTCGGTTGAGGACGATTGGCATTAGGTCGGTGAAGACTTCGCGCCGTTTCGCCCGCGCGTACAACTCTTGAAATGTTTGCTGAATATTCTCTTCTGGCATAAGGCATCACCCCTTTCGGAGCAACCCTTTTTGTCTTGCTCGTAATCCTTACTCGATTGAATTTTGATTGGTTGATAACGACTCGTGCCCATTCCTCCAGCTCCATTGCAGAGCCTTCGCAGGTTCGAACACTGCTTTTCAGTACCGATTCAACCGCTTATTTTTCTTCGTCGGCTTACTAACGTTCGATACCTTTCCTTGTTCCGATAATCCTATCTTTACATTCAGCATTAGGTTTACGCTTTGAGCCTGCAGGCTTGCCGACGCCTGTAACGTCGCATGGTTTTTCATAAAAAACATTCTTACTCAACCACACCTGCGAAACTTTGTGTTTCCTTGCGCATTTCTACGCAATCTACATTTAGACCCGTACATTCGCGTATTCGTCAGTCCCGAAGGACATTCTGACCATAACTGATTTGTAGACCTCCGGCATATAGGGCACACAGCCCACCTCTGAGTTGCTTTCGTCATCTTAATGTTACGGTGCCTCTCTGCCGTCTTCACCGAGCTTATGACGCTTCCGCCATTCGGAGTATTAAGGAGAGCGTTTCAGGGCGTTACCCCTTCATTCCACTCTTCGAATTATCAGTTCACTTGATTACTCAAGCGCAACGTCTTTTCAACGTTGAACAAGTCGCACGTTTTTTGTAATTCGGCGCGGGAAATGACTTCGACAACGGCACATTTTCTATTTCAGACTCCACCGCTCTTTTCATTAAATCGCAATACGCCGCGTATAAATCTTTTCTTGCTCCGCCGATTTTTTCGCCGAAGTCCTCAATTTTTTTCGACTTTTTTAACGTTTGCTTAACCGTCCCGACTATTACATTTTCTGCGTCAACATTCGCAAAATCCTCAAACAAATTATACTCGATAGAATTTTTCTCCTCGCTCAAAATTTCTCACCTCGTCCACTCCACCGACTTATTTTTAGCTACAATTTCTCTCAAAATTTTTTGCACTTCGTCCGACTTCATCACTGCTTTGACATAAAATTCATTTTTGCAATATGACGACCCGCGTTTTTTTAATTCCCGTAAAATATTTTTCGGCGACATTCCTTCATTTAATTTTTTGCTCGCCAAATTTATATCTTTGCTCAACGGCACAAAAATATTCTCATCTCTTTCAAACGGTTTATCAAACTTCTCCAAAAAATTTTCGTAATTGAAACTTCCCTTCTGCTCGCCGATTTTTTCTGAGTGAATCACGACCGCTTTGTAATTATTTTCGCTGATTTTTTCCGCATAACGAATTATGTATGTGTCATTTTTGTCGAAAAGTTTTTCCATTCGCTCCTCATCCGTCTGCACATTCACCACCGATTCCAATTTTTTCATCTCCCAAAATTCAAACTTGTTTGCTTATCTTTAAATTTTTTCAACGATTCTCGAACTTTTTCAGATTTCAAAATTTCCTTGATATATTTTTCGTCCTTACAACGATACGTCCCATAAATTTTTAAAATTTCGCTTACTGTTTTTGCCGACATTCCCCCTTCGATTCCTCGCTTGGCAATATCCAAATCCGTTTCCAACAGCGTCATTTTATTTTCCGAGACTTCGTTGCAAAGTTTTTTTAATTCCGCGTCCTCAAATTTTTCTCTGAACGACTTATAATCAAAAACTTTTCCGTCCTGATAACCTATGTCGTCTCCGTGACGCACCACCACTTTAAAAGTTCCGTTTTCTCCAATCAGTTCCGTTCTTTCAAAATATCTTATGCTGAATCCGCTCTGCGTGTCATTAAATAATTCGTCCATTTCGTCCAACGTCGCATGCACTTTCACTCTTGATGTCATTTTCTCACCCGATTCTCGTGTCGTAATCCTCAAATTTTTTCACAACATTAAAAATTCGTTTGTTGTTGACCCACCTCTGCATTTTTTTTACTTCCTTCGGTGCATTTATTTTGTCATAAACCATTACATACGGCTCAAATCCGTTTTCCCTCAACCAATAAATTCTGTACAAATCTTCCGCGCGATTGCTCCAATAATTCACCAGCACATACACTATCAATTTTCGACTGTCTTTAACTTTGGAAAGTTTTTTAAAATTAGAAAGTGCCGTCTTTATGAAATTATCTCGCGGATTGTCCCACGCGAAATGCAAAATTTTTATTTTCAATTCGTTTATCAGTTCAATATTTTTCGCTGTCAAAAGTCTTGCGTCCAGTCCTTGCGTTATGTCAATGTGTGCTCCCGTTTCTGCCAACTGCCTCAATAAATTCAAATGTTCATCGCACGCCAGCAAATTCGGGTCTATCAATTTTATATTTTCCTGCCCGTCCCACCACTCCGAAACATCTGCGACTTTATAACTTTTCCGACCTTCCTTTTGAGCCACCACGCAAAACGGACAATTTCTCGGACAACCACGCGTCAAAAATCCGTACGCCGTGTCCGTTATCTCGTACAGAGAATAATCCGGCATTATATGCTCGACTTCGTGCGGCAAAATTTCTCTGTACCTCGTCCCCGTTCCGCCGACATGTACCCCGCGACTTTCCAATTCACTCAAAATTTCTTCCTGTCCGCTGAACACGCACGCTCCATAAATTTTGTCGTAATTGAAAATTAAATTTTCCTCCCGCAATGCTCTATCCGCGCTCATCAAAATTACTTCATCTCCGCGATTTTTGTACCACGCCGACAATTTCATCAAAACCAAATTCGGAAAATTATGGCTGTCCACATCTACCAACGCTATTTTCATTCCTCAACCTCACTTAAAATTCGGCATACTCGGCAATTTCGGCTTTTCATATCCGTACTCTTCCTTCAACATCTGAAAATTTACCTCGTCGTACGGGTCTGCCACGTCAAATTTTGTGATTGAATCAATGTACGCCGACTCCACATTTTCATTATACTCGGCGGCTTGATATACCGCTTGCATCTGTGCAAAATTTGAATCCAGTGCATTTTGTCTCGCCAATTCATACGCCAACAACGTTTTCAATTCGTTTTGCGCCTGATATGCTTGCAAATTTCCCTCCGCCAAATTTGTATGGTTAAAAATTTTTTTCGCCGCCTCTATCGATTTTTCCGTTTCGTCAAGTTCAGTTTTCGCACCGTCCGCAAAATTTCTGTACGTTTCGGACAAAAATTTATATTTTTCCTCGTGATTATATGAATTTTGGTCGTAACTTTCCCAATCGTCGGAATTTCCTTGTCTCAAATACGGATTCGTCTCATCAATCGCCACATTCTTCGCAACTTTTTCCGTTCCTAGTCCGATTACTTTTAACGCCTCTGCCGTCTCCAAAAAGATTTCTTCAGAAAACGGCGTTGAATTTTTCTGCTCATTTTGAGTTTTATTCTCCTCCGTCTTCTTCGTCTTTTCAAATTTTTCGCCGAAAATTATTGATTTCAAATGGCGGGTATAATCGTAAACATTTCCTCCATTGCTCGCCAAATCTTCCAATGCATACGGCGACGGGCTGTCCGCCCACGAAATTTCCGTCAGACTGTAATATAAAGCAATGTCAAACGGCTCGTCCCAGCCCGGCACTGTATGCGCGTACGCTATCAAACTCGTTCCCGCGATTATTCCCAAACCTAATACTGCCGACAATTTTTTCTTCATTTTTCTACGCTCCTTCTTCTGTAAATCTGAACCCGCCGCCGCTGAGTTCTTTCACCACTAATTTTGAAACTCTGCTACCCATATAAGCGAACATCATCGCCACGAATGTTATTTTGAAAAGCAAAATCATATTGATTGTGACTTTCGGCGCGGTAAATGTTCCCGTCGTTGAATTTACTCCCGACACTTTTGCCCAATAAATATCTGCGTCCGAATTATTTCTCCCTCCTTCTCCCTGATTCCAACATCGCGCCGCCATTTCATACGAGCCGTATTTTTTGTAATAGCCCGTCAAGGTATACCGTGCAATATTATCCTGATTGTTCGGTGTCCATGCCGGTCCGTGCGGCTCTTCCGCCGTCACGGGAGAACTTTCCAAAACGCCGCCATTTGCCACATAATCATTCGTCCAATTCGTCCAGTTGTCATAATTCGCATAATCTATCTGATACGCCCCGAAATATCCCAAGCCGTTATCGACGTAATATCTGTTGCTTGATTCTACCTCGCGGATATGCGCCATAAGCTGATCTATCGACGTTATCGCTCCTCCCGAAGAATCCCCCGCCGAATTTTCTACTGCCACACTTTGTTCGCTAATTGTGTAAAAGTCATCGACGACTATATTTTTCAACATCATCTGCATCATCAGCGAAAACATACAGAAAAACATCAACTTTACCGACACCGCAAATATTCCGTTGATTCCATTTGCCGCAAATTCTCGCGTTTGTTTCAAGCCCGACAAGAAAAATGTTGCGAAACTCGTCACCATTCCTATATAAAATTCCAAATACGCCAATGTTATTTGCAACGCTATCGAGAAGAAACAGACCGTGAGTATAACTGCAAAGAATAATGACGGCAACCACAATGTTATTTTTGACATCAAGTCCATTACGCCATGAATTTTGAAAAGTTCGTTGTAAATCGGCGCGATTATGTGAACTCCTTTCGACACTATGTCCATCGGGTCTGATATTGCCTCCATTGCCTCCTTGCCGCTTGCTCCCATCATCAAGCCGCCGAATCCCGT
>CAJOCT010000089.1:0-8961 GCA_905236725.1 uncultured Selenomonadaceae bacterium
GAAACGATCGAAGAAAATTGAGGCGAGTGGGCGTTACCTTTTTGGTGCGCCCATTTCCTGTTTTTATATGTAAAAATAGCGGCGTTACTTGATGTCACGACGGATGAATTGTTGGGTTATGTGAATGTAGACGCGGCGGCAGAAAGATTTAAAAAGTACATCGAAAAATCTTCATATTTCAAAGTCGAAATTTTGGAAGATGAGAAATATGCAATAGTTTTGAAAAGTTTGCCGGTTCCGAAAAACGTAAAAACATTCTCCAAAGAAGAATTTGTGGAAGTGATTCATTCGCTGGTGGGAAAGGCGTTGGAATATACATCGGCGGAACAGCAGGTGCTGAAAAATAACATCGACTTTATTTTTTCATACTTTTTGGCGAATTATTTGAAGCTGGATTTGATAAGAGAACGCCCGCACGATTTTAATTTGCTCGTCAAGGATTTTCCGAAAGTTTACAAGACTCTTGCCGAACTTTATCCCGATAAAAAATTTTAAACCCGATAAAAAATTTTAAAATGATTGAATAAGAAAAACTTATTTGTCACTCGTAAAAATCAAATTGATTCAAACGGGTGATTTTTTTATAATCGCATTGCAAATGAAAGTTGAGGAGTGAAAAAAATGCAGTATGTAAAATTTGGCAACACGGGCATGGACGTTTCAAGAATTTGTTTGGGAATGATGAGTTTCGGCAAGCCCGGCAAAGAAAACGGAGTTTTTCCTTGGGCAAAAACTTATGATGAAGGCAAAGAAATTTTTCAAAAAGCCGTCGAACTCGGAATAAATTATTTTGATACGGCGAATGTTTATCAAATGGGTTCAAGCGAAGAAATTACCGGAAAATTTATCAAAGATTTTAATTTGAATCGTGATGAAATTGTCGTCGCAACGAAAGTTAATTTTGAAATGCGTCCGGGTCGTCCGAATGGCGGAGGAACTTCAAGAAAAAATGTTATGGCGGAAATCGATCACAGTTTGAAACGTTTGCAACTTGATTACGTTGATCTTTATCAAATTCATCGACTCGATCCGAATACTCCCATGGAAGAAACTATGGAGGCACTTCACGACGTTGTTAAAAGCGGAAAGGCTCGTTACATCGGAGCGAGTACAATTTTTGCGTGGCAACTCGAAAGACTTCAAAATATTGCAGAAAAAAATCATTGGACAAAATTTGTTTCACTTCAGCCGCAATATAATTTAATTTATCGTGAAGAAGAAAGAGAAATTTTTCCGCTTTGCATGGACAGAAAAATGGCAGTTGTTCCATGGAGTCCGCTCGCGGGAGGTCGTTGCGCTCACCCGTGGGGAACAAAAACCGCCAGAAATTCTATTGATGAAGTTTCGCCGATGGTTTGGGATAAAACTAACGACGTTGATAAAATTGTTGTCAATAATCTCGAAAAAATTTCAAAAGAAATCGGTTATTCGATGGCGCAAACTTCTCTCGCGTGGATGCTGTCGAAACCTTACATAACTGCTCCGATTGTCGGCACAACTTCGGTTAAACATATTGAAGAGGCAGTTTCCGCACTTGATATTAAACTCGACGACGAAATTATTAAAAAATTGGAGGCTCCTTACGTTCCGCACATTAAAACAGGTGCTTTTTAAAAATTCTTTTCTCGGCAAGTATAAAAAATTTTTTTGCTTGCCATTTTTTTTAATCGGAGGAAATTTTTATGAACAAAAAATTTTTACGCAATGCAGTTTTGGCTTTGATTTTGTCGGCAGGAATTTTTTCAACAAATTTTGTTGAGGCAAAACCGATTACGATTGAAGAGCAAGGCTCTTTCACTGTGGGCGGAACATATAAAGAACGTCCCGGAAAATTTTCACAAGAAAACTTTGTGGCGGAGGACGGTCAACGTGCTTACGGTGATTTTGCTTATGTGGAATATCAAAAACCAGTACGCGCAAAAAAATTGCCGCTCATTTTCCAGCACGGCGGCGCACAATCAAAACGTACTTGGGAATCAGGTCCCGACGGTCGTGAGGGATTTAATACAATGTTTGTTCGTGCCGGCTATTCGGTTTATTTGGTTGACCAGCCGAGGAGCGGCGAGGCGAATCTTTCTACAGAAGCAGTAACTCCCGACACGCCTTGGGCAAGTAATCCAATGTACGGCGACAAAACGCTTTATGTGCTTTCGCGTATCGGTCACTATGACGAGGCGGGCAATCCCGTTCCCAATGTACAATTTCCTAAAGGCGAAAAAAATTATCAGGCTTTTCAGCAAAGTTGGACAATCGGCTCAGGACCGTTGGATAATGATTTAAATGCCGATGTTCTTGCAGAGCTGGTGAATCAACAAAAAGACGGTGCAATTTTGGTAACGCATTCGATGGGCGGTACAATCGGCTGGAGGACGGTTCTTCGTACAGATAAGGTGAAGGCGATTATTGCTTACGAGCCGGGCGGAACTCCTTTCATTTTCCCTGAAACTGAAATGCCGAAAATTACTGACGCTCGTTTCAAAGCACTCTCCGCCTCTGCTATGGGCGTTCCGATGAATGATTTTCTCAAGCTCACCAAAATTCCCATTATTCTTTATTACGGCGATTACATTCAAATCGGCTCGGAAAACGTCGGCGAAGATAAATGGGGCACTGAATACGCTATGGCTGAAAAATTTGTGACGGCGATTAACAGGCATGGCGGTGATGCAACGCTTGTACATTTGCCTGAAATCGGAATTAAGGGAAATTCGCATTTTCTCATGCAGGAACAAAATAACGAAGAAATTATGAAATTGGCACTCGCTTGGCTCAAAGAAAAGGGGTTGGACAAGTGAATATTTTTGAAAAATTGCGTAATGGCGAACATTGCCACGTTATCGAAAATGAACAGTACGTACGCGAAGCACATGGAGAATTTGCTCGTTGCGGACATATTTGTTATTTGATAAATCAAACCGATCCGCTCGAAAAAGAAAAAATTTTGGAACTTGAACGCGAACTTTTTCAAAATAATTTGCCGGAAAATTCTTTTTTGACTCCTCCTTTTCAAATTGATTGTGCCTGCAGAGTCTTTCTCGGAAAAAATGTTTTCGCAAATCATAATTTAACCGTGATGTCGGTCGGAACCGTGACGATTGAAGACGGAGTGATGCTAGGTCCCGAAGTCGGAATTTTTACGGTAAATCACGAGCCGAAAAATATTCGCGTGATTTTTACGAAAGAAATTTTAATCAAAAAAAATGCGTGGATTGGTGCGCGTGTAAATATTTTGCCCGGCGTGACGATTGGAGAAAATGCAATTATCGGCACGGGCTCGATTGTTACGAAAGATATTCCCGATAATGCAATCGCCGTCGGAAATCCCGCAAAAGTTATTAAATTTATCGATTAAAAAATTTTTGGAGAGATTTTTATGAAAGTTTTGCTTGTGAACGGCAGTCCGAATAAAAACGGCAGCACAAATCGCGCGTTGGAAGAAGTCGCCCGAAATCTTGAAAAAGAAAATATCGAAACGGAAATTTTTTGGCTCGGCAAAAAACCCGTCGGAGGCTGTATGGCTTGTTTCAAATGCATCGAAACCGGAAAATGTGTTTTGAACGACTGCGTAAATATTTTTCGTGAAAAAGCCTATACTGCGGACGGATTTATTTTCGGTTCGCCGACTCATTACGCGGGAATGAGCGGAAATTTAAAAGGATTTATGGACAGACTTTTTTTCTCGGAATTTCAAGGAAATCAAAACAAAGCATTTTATTTGAAACCTGCGGCAGCGGTTGTTGCGGCACGTCGTGCAGGTTCGACGGGGGTTTTTGAACAACTTGTAAAATATTTTACGGTTCAAGAAATGCCCGTAATTTCCACGCGATATTGGAATAATATTTTCGGAATGGAATCGGCGGAAGTCGAACAGGACGGCGAAGGTTTGTATAATATGCGAGTTCTTGCAAAAAATATGGCGTACTTTTTGAAATGCAAAGAGGCAGCAGAAAAATCGGGAGTTGAACTTCCAAAATTTGAAACGCCGATTTTTACAAATTTTATTCGCAGAGAGGACGGCTCAAAATGAAAAATTTTATTTTTCAAAACACGACGAAAATTTATTTTGGAGAAAATCAACTTGAAAATTTGGGAGCGGAAGTAAAAAATTTCGGCTCAAAAGTTTTGTTGGTTTACGGCGGCGGTTCAATTAAAAGAATCGGACTTTATGACAAAATTATTTCCGAGCTCAAAAAAGTCGGCATGGAAATTTTTGAACTTGCGGGAGTTGAACCGAATCCGCGTCACACGACTGTTAATAAAGGCGCAGAAATTTGCCGCGAAAATAAAATTGATGTCTTGCTTGCAGTCGGCGGCGGTTCCACAATCGATTGCACAAAAGGAATTGCGGCGGCTCATTATTATGACGGCGATGTTTGGGATTTGGTCACGGGAAAAGCTCAAGTTAAAAATTCTCTCCCGATTTGCACGGTCTTGACAATTTCTGCGACGGGTTCGGAAATGGACGCGGGCGGAGTCATCAGCAACATTGAAACGAATGAAAAACTTGCACTTGTTCACCCGTCACTTTTGCCGAAAGTTTCATTTTTAGACCCGACAAATACTTTTTCTGTCAGTGCTTATCAAACTGCTTGCGGAAGTGCAGATATTTTATCTCATTTGTTTGACGTTTATTATTTTGCGGAAAATGACGGCAAAATGGATATGATTGACAGAATTATTGAAGAAATTATAAAAACCGTTGTGAAATTCGCTCCGATTGCGATTAAAGCCCCAAAAAATTATGAGGCGAGAGCAAATTTAATGTGGGCGGCAAGTTGGGCATTGAACGGATTTTTGGGAACCGGAATTATTCAAGCTCCGACATGTCATATGATTGAGCATGAACTCTCCGCATTTTATGACATCACACACGGACATGGACTTGCGATCATTACTCCGCGTTGGATGAAAAAAATTTTGTCGGAAAAAACTGCTCCGCAATTTAAAAAATTCGGCGTAAATATTTTTGGCGTTGATAAAAATTTGTCGGATATGGACGGAGCAAATGCCGCAATTAAAAAATTTGAAGAATTTTTGTTTGAAACGCTCGGACTTAAAAATAAATTGTCCGATTTGAATATTGACGATAAAAATTTTAAGATTATGGCGAAAAAAGCATGTCCCAGCGGCGAATTGAACGGATTTGTAAAACTTACGCCGAAAGACGTTGAAGAAATTCTTCAGGAAAGTTTGTAAGGAGATAAATTTTATGGCGATAATTGTTAAACCTTACACGCAAGAAAAAATTAAATTTGCGATTGAAATTTGGAATGAAGTTGTTCGCGACGGAATTGCTTTTCCTCAAGAAAATGAACTTGATGAGGTCGAAGGCGATAAATTTTTTAAATCGCAAAGTTTTACCGGCTTGGCTGAAGATACTGAAAGCGGAGAAATTGTTGCAATTTATATTTTGCATCCGAATAACGTCGGAAGATGTGCGCACATTTCAAACGCAAGTTACGCAGTGAAAAAAAATTTGCGTGGCAAACATATTGGCGAAATTATTGTTAAACACAGCATTGAAAAAGCTCGCGAACTTGGATTTAAAATTTTGCAATTTAACGCAGTTGTTGCGGAAAATATTCATGCGAGAAATCTTTATAAGCGGCTCGGTTTTATCGAACTTGGAAAAATTCCCGGCGGTTTTCGCATGAATGACGGAACTTTTGCAGATATTTTTCCTCAATATATTGCGTTAAATTAAATAAATTTAAACTTTTGGAGGAAGTCCGACAAAATGATAAAACAAATAAAATATTTTCAATCGGTCGTGCGATTTCAAAATTTCACGAAGGCGGCGGACGAAAATTTTATTTCGCAGTCGGCAATTTCTCAACAAATTCAAGCGTTGGAAAGAGAACTCGGCGCAAAACTTTTAAAGCGCGAAGGCAGAAAATTTTCACTCACGCCCGCAGGAGAATTTTTTTACAGAAAAAGTTTAATTTTGATGAACGATTTCGACAGACTTTGCGCGGAAACTTTAAAACTTTCGACGGGCTCGGAGTCAGAAATTTCAATCGGATATTTAAAACATTTTCGCAGCGATGAATTGAAAAAAACTTTGCAGGAATTTCAAAAAAAAAATCCGGAAATTTCGATAAATCTTTTTCAGGGAACTCATGAAGAACTTTATAATTTCTTGCGGATGAAAAAAATTGATTTGGCGATAAGCGATTTGCGGCGAAAACCTTCCGATCAATATGTAAATTTTTTTTTGGCAAACGGATATTTTTATGCGGAGTTGCCGGAAAATAATCCTCTTGCGGAATTAAAATTTTTGACGATTGAAGATTTAAAAAATACGCCGATAATTTTAATTTCGTCGCCGAGTCAGGAATATATCGAGGAAAAATTTTTTCAGGATTATTTTGGAGTGAAGAGCGAATTTATTTTTGTTGAAAATTTGGAGGAGGCGCATTTGAATGTAATTTCAAACAAAGGATATTTTCCGACAGAATTTTACACGCCGCCGAAAAATTTTGACGGAGTGAAATATATTCCGATTTTTCATAAAGACAAGCAAATTTATCGAAAATATTTTGCATTTTGGCGGGCGGACAGTTTAAAAAATTATATTGAAAGTTTTGCTGAAATTTTGAAGAAAAATTTTCCAGAAGAAAAATAAAAAAATTCTCTGACGAAAAAAATTTTGTCGGAGATTTTTTTTTGCAAATTTTAAAAAAAAATTTTTTTCCAAAAATCATAAAAACCCGAATTTTGACTTCAAAAATAAAAAATGGCGTTGTAATGCGGTTTATAAATTTTTTGAAAAGGAATTATTGTACGCCAAAAAATCAAGAAAATTATTTTTTGTACGCCAAAAATTATTTTGACTTCCTGCGAAAATCAAATTGATTCAAGCGGGAAGTTTTTTTATAATCGAAAAAATTTTTAAGGGGGAATTTTTATGAAAGAAGTAGTTGTTTTGGTCGGATCGGGTTCAATCGGTCAGGCAATCGCTCGCAGAGTCGGAGCCGGGAAAAAAATTATTTTGGGCGATTTGAAAATTTCTGCGGCAAATGATGCGGCGAAAATTTTGGAAAATGCGGGCTTTGAAACTTCGACGGTTGAAGTTGATATTTCTTCGCGCGAATCGATTTTAAATTTGATTGAGCATGCGAAAAAATTCGGCGAAATAAAAAATTTAATCAATGCGGCTGGAGTTTCGCCTTCTCAAGCTTCAGTCGAAAAAATTTTGCAAGTCGATTTGTACGGCACGGCGGTTTTGTTGGAAGAATTTGGAAAAATAATTTCTGAAGGCGGTTCCGGCGTAATAATTTCTTCGCAATCGGGTCACAGACTTCACGCATTGACTGAAGAAGAAAATTTTTTGTTGGCAACGACTCCGACGGAAAAACTTTTGGAAATTGATTTTTTGAAAAAAATTTCAGACACGCTGAAGGCTTATCAATTTGCAAAACGCGGAAATGTTTTGCGAGTGATGTACGAGGCGACAAAGTGGGGAAAAAGAAACGCGACAATAAATTCGATAAGTCCGGGAATAATTATCACGCCGCTTGCAAATGACGAACTTCACGGACCGCGCGGCGAAGGTTACAGAAAAATGTTGGAAAAATCTCCTGCGAAACGTGCGGGAACTCCCGATGAAGTCGGAGATTTGGCAGAATTTTTGATGTCGAGTCGCGGAAAATTTATCAGCGGCGCAGATTTTTTGATTGACGGCGGCACAACTGCAAGTTATTTTTTCGGAGATTTGCAATATTTGAAAAAAACTCATTGAAATTAAAATATCTGTAGTACAAAGTAACAGGAAAGCCTCTCAAACGCTCTCATTTGCCCGTAGACGCGTTTTAATGGTTTACTGGTTACTCTGATTTACCAAACGATTTTTAAGAGTTTAACGGCACATCTAAAATTTTAAGGAGAATTTTTGATGGAAAATATAAAACTCAATGACGGAAATAAAATTCCTGCAGTCGGTTTCGGAGTTTTTTTGATTGAAAATAACGGACCGACTTATGATGCGGTAAAAATTGCATTGAAGGCGGGTTATCGCCACATTGACACGGCGGCGGCTTATTTCAACGAATCTGATGTCGGCAAGGCGATTAAAGACAGCGGAATTTCTCGCGAAGAAATTTTTGTCACGAGTAAAATTTGGTTGCAAGATCATGGTTACGAGGCGGCAAAAAAAGCAGTCGATACCTCGTTAAAAAATCTCGGACTTGATTACATGGATTTATATTTGATTCATCAGCCGTACGGAGATGTTCTCGGCACATGGAAAGCATTGGAAGAGGCGAAAAAAATCGGAAAAATTAAATCAATCGGCGTGAGTAATATGTCGCCAAAAATTTATTCCGAATTTGTTTCAAAATTTGAAACTTTGCCTGCAGTCAATCAAGTTGAATGCAATCCGATTTTTCAACAAAAAAAATTGCGTGAACTCATGAAAAAAGATAATGTAAAACTTGAGGCTTGGTACCCGCTCGGTCACGGCGATAAAAAACTTTTGGAAAATCCCGCAATTTTGGAAATGGCGAAAAAATATAAAAAAAATGCCGGGCAAATTATTTTGCGTTTTGAAAATCAAGAAGGATTTATAATTTTGCCGAAGTCAACCAATCCCGAAAGAATTGCGGGAAATATAAATATTTTTGATTTTGAACTTTCGCAGGACGAAATGGAAATTTTTCGTAAAATGGACACGGGCAAAGGCGTTCATGATCCTGAAGCTCCCGGCGTTGCAGAAAATCTTTTGAAAAATTTTAAAGTTCACGATTGAAAGGAAAATTTTCATGAAAAAAATTTTGACTGCGATTTTTTTAGCGATAATTTTTTTTACAAATACAAGTTACGCGGCTGAAGTCACTCCGCAAGAAAAAATTTCGATTGAAAAAGAAGTGAAGGTACTCCGACTTAAAGAAGTCGGAGCTTCCTGCTTCATCGGCTGTTGCACGATAGCAAGTATCGCGTCTTACATAGTCTCCACAGGCGTGA
>CAJOCT010000089.1:8969-9867 GCA_905236725.1 uncultured Selenomonadaceae bacterium
GCAACGCCTGAATTCTACTGTAATGATTTTAGCGTGTCAAGCGCAATTCATCCCGCCACTTGTAGAAGAGGGGGATTTCTTGCTAATCAAGGTTAAAAAAATCCGGCAGAGCAATTCAACCGATTGGCGAAACAAATGACGCTTACTCAAAATATTTTACGGGGCAAAGTTATTTGTCGAACGTTTCAAAAGAAAAAAGTTTTCCGGTCTACAACGTGACATTTGCACACGGCGCACATACTTTTTGGCATATTCACCATAAAACTTGTCAAATTTTAATTGCGGAGTCGGGGCGCGGATATTATCAAATTTGGGGCGAAGAGCCGCATGAACTTTTACCGGGACAGACCGCGACAATTCCTGCGGGAGTTAAACATTGGCATGGAGCAGCTCCGAATATAAGTTTTCAACATATCGCATTGATGGAACAAGTCGAAGGAATTTTTACTGAATGGCTTGAAGAAGTCGATGAAAATTTTTATAAAAACTTAAAATAGATTGCACTTCAAAAAAGATGTTTGTGTAAGGAAATTATGCAAACTATTTTTTTGCCAAAAGAAAATTTTGACATACTGTCAGGCGCGCCGTCAATTTTGAGCTAGATCTATAATTCAGCCGACTTCTGCGAATAAATTTAATTTTAAATTCTAGCTTTATGTAATGGTCGCTGTGGATTTTTTGAGCTTTTCACGACTTACACCGGCTCAATTAATCTTACTCGACTAACTGTAAAGGAAATTGTTGAGGAAAAACAGATTTGAACCTACAACTTTTTTTATTTCTAAATGTCAACTCTTACTGAAGTGCCCCAGTTTGTCAAACAATTTTTAACCATAAAATAAGTTAGGTTTACAATCCAAAATGAACTTCAACAGGAGTACGATAGTTCAAACTTTGA
>CAJOCT010000090.1 GCA_905236725.1 uncultured Selenomonadaceae bacterium
GAAATTAAAGTTCACGTCGAGCCGAACAGTTACGAATTGGTTTTGATGGCGCGACCCGAATTTCAATCAATGTTGACGGACGGCACGGCGGTTTTGGAAGTTGTTTCCGACGACACCTTAAATCCCGGCGACTGCGTTATCGAAACGCCCAACGGCGGAGTTGACGCAAGACTTTTAACGCAAATTGAACTGATGAAAAATGCAATTCAATCCGTCCTCAACAAGTAGGGAGGCGTTGCAAATGTCCAACGAAGAAAAAATTTTGTCCAAGCTGGAAAAAATTGAGACCGATATAAAAATCATTCAGTCGGAAATTGATCTTTTAAAAGAAAAAAAATTGGATTCAACCTCAATCAAAAGGCAGTTGGAAACTCTCAACGAAATGCGGCATCTCTTGACGACTGAAGAGGCGGACGCGGTCGAGGCGGCAATAGGAGAAAAATTCTGATGCGATACCTTCTTGACACAAATGTGATTATCGATATTTTGCACAACGTGGAGAGCGTTTCAAGAAATTATCAGCTTCAGTCTATAAAGGGCAACGAAATTGTCCTTTGCTCGATTGTTTATTATAAAGTTGTACGCGGTTTTAAAATTGCCGGTGCGACGAAAAAATTTGAGACTTTCTTGAAACTTTGCGATAACTGGGCGATTTTGCCTTTTGATATGAGTGCTGTAAGTAAATCTGTTGAAATTTACGCTCAACTTCATAAAGGGCAAACCGTTGAAGGCAACGATATTTTTATTGCCGCAACCGCGATTGTCAACGATTGCGTACTTGTCACGGCGAATACGCGACATTTTTCGCGGGTGAAAAATTTAAATTTTGTTAATTGGAGAACATAAATGGCTGAAATAAAAAATGATATTAACCTGCAGAAGTTGCGGGATGCCATAAACGAATGCAGAACAATTAAACTCACGGGAAAAGTCACTCAGGTTCGTCAGCGTCGGGGAACTTTGTTACATCACGCCGAAAACTCCCGATGCCGCGCCGATACCTGCGGAAGTTGTCGGTTTTCGCGAAGGTTTTGTTATGCTAATGCCTATCGGCGAAATGCAGGGCGTAGGTCCCGGTTGCGAAGTCGTTGCGGCACAAAAAACACTTCGCGTAAAAGTCGGCGAAGAACTTTTGGGCAGAGTTTTGGACGGGCTCGGAAATCCCATGGACGGAAAAGGTCCGATTTTATCCAAACTTGAATATCCTCTTCAAGCACCGCCGCCGCCGCCTTTAACCAGACCGCGCATAAATGAATCTCTTTACGTCGGAGTTCGTGCGGTTGACGGACTTATCACAATGGGTGACGGTCAGCGAATCGGAATTATGGCGGGCTCGGGTGTCGGCAAGTCGACTTTGCTTTCAATGATTGCGCGAAATACAGAGGCCGATATAAGTGTTATCGGTCTTGTCGGTGAACGCGGTCGCGAAGTCAGGGATTTTATCGAACGCGATTTGGGTGAGGCGGGTTTGAAACGTTCGGTTGTCGTCGTTGCAACTTCAGATCAGCCCGCACTTGTCAGAATCAAAGGCGCGATGACTGCCACAGCTATTGCGGAATATTTCAGGGATCAGGGACACAAAGTTATTTTAATGATGGATTCCGTCACGCGTTTTGCAATGGCTCAACGCGAAGTCGGCTTGACAATCGGCGAACCTCCCGCGACTCGCGGTTATACTCCTTCGGTCTTCGCACTTTTACCGCGACTTCTCGAACGTGCGGGGACGAGTGACAAAGGCTCAATCACGGGAATTTATACGGTCTTGGTTGACGGCGACGACATGAACGAACCGATTGCCGATGCCGTCCGCTCAATTCTCGACGGTCACATTGTTTTAAGTCGTGCCATTGCCGCGCAGAATCACTTCCCCGCGATTGACGTTCTCGGAAGTGTCAGCCGTGTTATGAATGAAGTCGTCAAGCCCGAACACCTTTCCGCCGCGCAAAATATGCGGGCGTTGATGGCGGTTTACAAGGACGCGGAAGACTTAATTCATATCGGCGCGTATGTCAAAGGCTCCAGCAAAAGAATCGACGCGGCAATTTCCAAAATCGACGCGATAAACGAATTTTTATGTCAGGGAATTTTTGAGGTTGACACTTACGAAGACACGATTAAAAAACTTATTTCGATTTCCGGTCAACCTCTTGCGGCGGGATAAAATTTAAGTCATGAAAAAATTTAAATTCCAGCTTGAGACACTTTTAAAAGTCACGCGGAGAAAAAAAGACGATGCGGAAATGCAATTTGCGGAAGTTTCCAGACGACTTGAAGAGCACAGAAAACATTTGCAAGAACTTTTGCAACAGCTCCAAGAAGGTCAGCACGAATATGCGGAAATGACGGCCGAAGGCAAAACCGTCAACGTCGGCGTGATTATGACTTACAATAATTTTTTCAACTGGAAACGCGCACAAATTGAAAAACAACAGCAAGTTATTTTAAAAACTACTCAAGAGCGTCAAAAAAAATTAAAAATTTTGATGGAACTCATGACCTATTTAAAAAGCATTGAGCAGTTGAAAGAAAAACGATTGAAGGAGTATAATGAGCAAGTACTTTTCGAGGAACAAAAAATGTTGGACGAAATCGGCTTGCAACTTCATATGCGAAAACTTAGGGACTAGGGGTTAGGAATTAGGGGCTGGGGATTAGAAATTTTCTAACCCCTAAAATCGACCGAAGGGAGATTTTGAATTGATACAAATTCAGGGAATTGAAAGAGTTGATTTAACTCACAGAATCGACGACGTGCGGCAGAGAATCGCGGCGATTGAAACTAAATTCGGAATCGGCGGAGATTTTCAGACGACTTTGGAAAGAGAAATTGCGCGGCAAAATTCTCAAGTTCAGCCGACTCAAAAAGTTGCGGAAGTTCAAAAAATGCCCGGTACAACTCAACCCGTAAACTCGGCAGAAATTGAAAATGCGGCTAAAGTTGCGGCGGCATTAAAATCTGCCGAAAATAATAATTCAACAGTCGAAAAAGTTGCCGAACAAAAAAATAATTCCGCCGAAAATGATAATTCCGCGAAAAATTATTTGCCGGGCGAAGAGGCACTGCCCGGAAAAATTTCAATCGAACAAAATCCGAATGCGGCAATTTCTCCCAACCCCGTGCGTGCAACTGAAGAAGAGCCGCCGGAAAAAGATGACGATGTAATTGTCGAAGAATTTGATGCCGCGTTTGAATCGGATCTGCCGCAAGGAACGACTGAAGAAATGCTTTTGAGTGCGGCGGAAAGGCACGGCGTTGACCCGCAACTTGTCAAAGCCATTGCCATCGCCGAATCGAATATGAATCAAGATGAAATTTCCGAAGTCGGCGCAATCGGCGTTATGCAACTCATGCCCGAAACCGCGGCAAGTCTCGGCGTTAATCCCTACGACGAGGCGGAAAATATCGAGGGCGGCGCAATGTACCTTAAACAAATGCTCGACACCTTCGACGGAAATGTTCCTTACGCGGTTGCCGCTTACAACGCAGGACCCGGCGCGGTTCAACGTTACGGCGGAGTGCCTCCTTACGGCGAAACTCAAGCCTACGTCGGGCGCGTGATGGATATGTACGTCAGTTAATTTTTTATGACAAAGAGGACGCGAGGTAATGGCGAAAAAATCAAGTTTTCTCGGCAAGTTAAAAGTAATTTTAATCGTAGTTTTCGTGCTGTTGCTTTTGACGATAGGCGCGGCGGCGGCGGCAATTTATTTTGAAGCCGTCAGCGATGAGCAAGTTCAATGGGCAAACGAAAATTTGGGTCTTTACAGATTGCCTTTAGTCGGCGCGGGCGAAACTTTTGAGTATTTCCAAGTGCCGGACGGAGTAGTTTGGCCGCCTAAACCCGAAGAAGAAAAACCTGCCGAAGAAGAAAAAAAAGAAACCGCAGTTGTCAAAAAAGATGACAAACAAAATGCCGCTGATGCCAAAAAGCAGAAGGAAGTTAAAATTTCCAGAAAAGAAGTCGAAGAACAAATGGCGGCTCGTGAGGCGGCGGAAAAAAAGCGAATTTCCAAACTTGCCAGAATTTATGACAGCATGAAACCCGAAGACGCGGCAAAGGCTCTTGACGGGGTCGAGCCGGAAACAATAGTTTTGATTTTGCAAAAAATGAACGAAGGTAACGCCGCACAGGTTTTGGCGAAAATGGAACCTCTCATGGCGGCGCAAATCACGCAAATGTTGTTTGAAGGAACTCAACGGCGCACCCCGCAACCTGCGCAACAACCGACTCCGCAATAAGTCAAAAAATTTTTTCAAAGAAATTTAATTTTTTTTCGGAAATTCCTAAAGTTTTTCTAAAGATTGTCGATTAAAATTCAGGCTGTAAGAAAAAATTCAGGAGGGTAAAAGAAATGAAACGTACAGCGAAATTATTCGGAATGATTCTTGCCGTGTTAATGCTTTTGACGAGCGTAAAAGTTGACGCGGCGACCGATTGGAACTCGGGAACAATCACCGCGACGGGTTACGGCGTTCCCACGACCGGAACGCACGGAGCGCAGGCAAGATATTTGGCGCGGCGGGCGGCGATTGCCGATGCTTATCGTCAACTTTTGGAAATCACCAAAGGCGTTCAAGTCGACTCGGAAACGACGGTCGAAATGATGATGGTCACTTCCGACATCATTCGCACGAAGGTCAGCGGCACGGTGAACGGCGCAAGAGTTATTGACGAAAAAATGACTCCCGACGGCGGCTATGAAGTTACCGTGCAAATCGGAATGTTCGGGCAAAACAGTTTGGCAGACGCGGTTATTGAGCGTCCGACGGGTCCGGCTGAAGTTGTTCCCTTCCCCGCGCCCCAGCCGACGATGCCTTCCGCGCCTTCCGTCACAATCACTGTCAGCGGCGGTTACACCGGCGTTGTCATTGACTGCAGAGGTTTGGGCTTAAATCCGGTTATGAGCCCGGTCATCAAAGATGCAAGCGGAAATAAACTTTACGGTCACAAAAATATTGATCCCGATTACGTTATTCAGCACGGAATGGCAAGTTACGCGCACGATATGAGCATGGCGAGCCGCGCAGGTTCAAATCCTCTCGTCATCAAAGCCGTTTCTCTTGCGGATCACAATGCAAACCCTGTTGTCAGCGTTGACGACGGAAATTTGATGCTTTTGGAAAATAATTCCGCGCACTTCCTCTCAAGCACGGCGGTTGTTTTCCTCTACTAAATCTATAACCCCGAAAGAAATTGAACTGTATCTACCGCCGGCGGCGAGTTTAAATCCCAAGCGATTAAATTCGCCGCTTTTTGCATGCTCTTTTAAAATCACGCGAAATTTTGCGACGCGACAAGCCTCCTTGACCGCTTCCAAAGTCAAAGGATTTTTATCGGCAACGGGGCGAATCGGATTTATTCCCGAACTTTTTTTTATCGGGTGACGAAACATCGGGTCAAAATAAACCACGTCGAAAGAATTTTCTGCGGAGGATTTTAAAAAGTCGAGATAATCAGCCGTAATAATTTCGACGCGGCGCATGGCGTTCAAAATTTTTTCGTTGTCGGCAGAAAAATTTTTCATACCGTGACGGACAATTTCAGCAAGGACGGGATTTTTTTCAAGCGCGATTACCTTGCCAAGTTCGCCGACGACAAAACTTTCAACAATCGCATCGCTTCCGAGTCCGAGCGTGCAATCCAAAATTTTCATTCCCGCAGAAATTTTTCCCGCCGTGATAAGCCTGTCGCCTTCGCCGTTTCGCAAATTTTTTATCCGCAAATGCGCGGTATTCGGATGAAAAAAAAGTTCTCCCTCTTCAGTCAAAAGGCGGAGGGAATTTTTTTTTGCAACCAAAATATTTTCCGCGCCGTAAATTTTTTTCAGTGCGTCAGTCGAAAAATTTTCACGCGGGATAAATTTTAAATTTAATTTTTCTGCAGTTGTTTTCGCCAAAAATTCAGCGTCGGAATTAAATTTTCTGCCGGTCGTCACAATCATTTTTTCACCTCATAAAAAAAGAGCTTGGAAACTTTTTTGTCTCCAAGCCCTAAATTTTTTTACTAAATTTTACTTATCGGAGTAAGTGAGCAAATTATTTTCAGCCGTGAGCGAAGTGTAAGCGGTGTTTTCTGCAAGACAATCGGCACCTTCAGAAATTTCGGTGATGTCCGCAAGGGCGGGATTTTCGGAAATGAAATTTCCTTCGCCAAAAATTTCTTCGATGTTGATATTTTTGCCCGCGCCGTTCTTGACCGTCAAAGAACTTTCTCCAAACTTGAAGATAACATCTTGACCGCTGTGAACGGTTTCGCCAACAGTGCCGTTGACTTCGATTTTGTCTTTTTCGCTGTAATCGGTGATAATCGCATTGCCGACGGTTTGACTGTCATAAACGAAAACGTCTTTGCCTCTGCCGCCGACCATTGTGTCATTTCCGCCGCCGAAGAGGGTGTCATTACCTCTGCCGCCCTTGAGCAAATTAACTCCGCCGTCGCCGTAAAGTTCATCATTGCCCTTGCCGCCGATTAAAGTATCGTCGCCGCTGTTGCCGGAAATTGTATCGTTGCCCGCGCCGCCTTTAATCGAGTTGGCGTTTTCGTTGCCGATAATCATCACGTCGGAAGAAAGTTTTGAAGCGTCAACTTTTTTAACGTCGGAAGAATATTGCGTCAAGTCAATCGTTTCGCCTTTGAAAGAAGAATCCGCAGTCAAAATCGAATTTTCAACCGTGATTGAATCGTCTTCGGCAAGAAGTCCGCTTGAAAGTGTAGCGTTTCCGAAATTTGCCGAGCCCTGTTTGGCAAGGTAACGAAGGAACATAAAGCCTGCCGAATAATTGTTGTTATTGGCAGTCGTGCCGTTGCCGAGAGCTTTTTTCAAATTATTGACGTTATCCGCCAAAGCAATAATGTCGATGCCTCTTTCGTCGTCGATGCCGTGAGTAAGTTCCGCCATTCCTTCTTTGATGTAAGCAGGCAATTTGTTGAAGTAGCGAATATGTCCCGACATAACCGAGTGAGTCAACTCATGAGCAATAACCCTGTCGAGATAGGATTGTTTTTTGACGGAATCGTAACCGTTGTAATTTGTGGTATCGAGGCTGGGATACCAAGCCATATTGATGTCTATCTTGAAAGGATAACCGATCCCGTTGTAAACCCCGGTTGTGTAAGACTGATTCCCCGCAAGTGCAAGGTAGTTGGATCTGCCGTTGTTGACGAAGTTAATTTGTATGGTATTGTTATTTGACTTCATCTGTGGCAAATATGACAAATAGCCGTAATCTTCGGCAATCAAATCATAATGCGGACCGTAACTGCTTGAAATCAAAGACATTGATTGCGGTATCCACCACTGTTTTAAAGCACTCCAGATAAATTTTTGCGAGTCGTTAAGTGAGCTGTAAGTTTTGCCCAATTTAAAAGTTGTGCCGTTTAACGTAAAGCTGTCGGAAGTATAAGTCGATAAAGTTCCGCTTTCGGGGACGATACTTTCAGCTGTCTTAAGAGTGCCGCCCGCATCCGAACCGGTAATTGCGCCGGTATCTTCGTTATCAAGAATTATTCCGCAATAATTTTTCAAGAAAGTATTTGCGTCACCTGCAGTATTGCGGTCTTTAACCATTGAGTTTATAACTTCCGCCGCAGTTTTGAAATATCCGCCC
>CAJOCT010000091.1 GCA_905236725.1 uncultured Selenomonadaceae bacterium
CCTAGTGCCGCAAAATCACATATTGCGCGCGATCGTTTTTATCCAATACTTGTTCGGGATAGCCTGAATTTGAAAAAGTTGTCGAAGAGAAAGCGCCTAAACCTTATATTTTTCTTCTGCCTCTGACCACTTTGAAGGAAATCAAAGAAAAAAGCCCGTCTCCGACTATTCCGAGACAGGCTTTGTCTACAAGCTGGATTAAAAATTTTTTTATTTTATGCGGAAAAAACTTTTTTACCTTCAAAATAAGTTGCCGCAGGTTTTGCCTCGTGAATTTCTTTTTCAGGACAAGTCAAAATATCTTTATCGACAAGCAAAAAATCAGCAAATTTCCCTGTTTTTATACTGCCGCGTTCATTTTCCAAAAACATTTGCTTTGCAACATTTATTGTCAAAGCCTGAATTGCTTGTTCGCGAGTGATAAGTTCTTCGGGCCAAAAAGATTTTTTATTTTTTTCAATGTGATAAACGCCTGTCACGGCAATTTCAATAATTCCGAAAGGATCGTCGGGACTGTGATACGTCGCAGGAAAATCTGAATGTGAAGTAACATTTACGCCGTTATCAAAAAAAGATTTCATCGGAAAACCTGTCGTTGCAAATTCTGCGGGAAGCGTTTTATTCAAATCTTCTTGCAAATCTTCATCAACATGATGCCACAACATTCCTTCCGTCACATAAATATTATATTCAGCCATTCGCTTAAAATCTTCGGGATTTACATGGCGAACATGAACCAAAGTATTTCTCAATTCATCTTTGCCGGCGTTTATGAAGGCATTTACAGAACGATTAACAGCCGCATTTCCAAACGCATGAATGTGCATTGTTAAATTTTGTGCATTTGCCTTGCGTGTAATGTCCGTAACTTCTTCTTCAGACCAATTTACGCGCCCTTGATGACCGTCAAGATAAACAGGATCCATAAATCCCGTTCCGCTTTCAACAGTGCCGTCGATAAAAATTTTTATCCAATTTGTTTTTACGTGCGGAGACGCATATTTTTGAACTTCGACAGCTTTTTTCAAATTTTCGTCAATATCCATCCAACTTTCAAATTCGTATGTCGTGCCCAAAACAAAATGCATTTTTCCTTCTTTGTCGTATTCTTGAGCCGCTTTGTAGAAATTTTCGTTGAAAAAATAATTTCCGAAGCCGTCAATGTACATCGTGTAACCTTCAGACAATAATTGTTGCTCGATGTCTTTCATATTTTCTTTCGCCAATTCAACAGAAAAAAGTTTGTCATTATCCAAAAATGAACGCGCGTAAGTTCCTGCCTGTTCTGTCAAATATCCTGAAGGAGTACCGTCCGCGCCCATGACAATTTCTCCGCCGCGAATGTCAGTGCCTTTTTTCAAAACTTTTCCGTCTTCAGACATAATTCCGGCTCTGACAAGTAAAATTGTATTTGCTAAACCTTTGTGACCTTCGGTGTCTGCAATATAAATCGGAATATCGCTGCAAATTGCGTCCAACTGTTGACGAGTCGGCATATTTTTTTCAAAAGTCAAAAGTCGCCAGCCCAAACCAAAAATTGAAGTCATTCCGTTTTCACGAGCTTTTTTGACTGCCGCAGGTATAATTTCATTCAAAAATTTTTCCGGCGTGTCATCAAAATCAACAATAATTCCGACTTTAGAAATACAATGAGCAGTCGAATAATGAGCGTGACCGTTTCCGCAACCGGGCATGACAAGTCCTTTGCCGCTGTGATCGATAATTTCTGTTTTGCCTTGTTCGATAAATTCTTCAACGCCGTTTTTGTCGCCGACATAAATAAATTTTCCGTCCTTAACCGCGAAAGCCTCGACAATTTTGTTGTCCTCCGAAGTGAAAATTTTTCCGTAAACAACCAAATCGGCTTTTCCCGAACTTGTCGCCGCATTTCCGCCGCAACCTGCAAACATTAAACCGAGCGTCGCAAGTGATGTTGTTTTGATAAAATCTCTTCGCGTTAAATCTTTGAACATAATAGCACCTTCCTTTAAATATTGGCGTCATTATCCTATTTTTTATTTTTTCAAGCAACGACAGTTCCAAAATGTCACATCTGTTTTGCGAAGAAAGTTTTTCAATGCAACCGCAACCGTCAGGGGATGGTTAAGGTTACTATCGTTCCGCCTCCTTCGCGGGAACGTATAGTCAATTTTCCTCCGCACATCATCTCCAGGCGTTGCCGAATGTTCTTCAACGCAGTATATGGCTCGTAATCGTCGTCAGGTGAAAAACCGGGTCCGTTGTCCTCTACAACAATTTCATTGCCGAAATCTGCTGTCTGTAATGATTTAATGATCACCGTAAGGGGGGGATACTCAGGATCCATGCCGTGCTTGACTGCATTTTCTACAATCGGTTGAAGCGTCAGCGGCGGCAAGCGAAATTCTTTATGCGGAGTGTCGTAGCGCACGAAAAGGCGATCCTCAAACTGAATCTGCTCTATTGCAAGATAAGCGCGAGTATGTTCCAATTCATCGGCAAAAGGAATAGTATTTTCGCTGGCAATGGCGGTAAAATTTTTGCGAAGATAGGTCGTAAAATCCAGCGTAACTTGCTGAGCTTTTATCGGATCTTTTGCGCAAAGGTAGTAAATACTCATCATTGCGTTGTAGATAAAGTGCGGTCGCATTTGCAATACCATGATACTTGCGCGTTGATTGACAATTTCCCGTTGCTGTTCAACATATGACTCAATCTGATCGTAGAGAATAATGGCAAAGATTGCGAGCGTAGAGACGCACATGCCTAAAACGACGAACACGGTAGTATTTTCAATAATTGTGTTAGTGATGAGCAAGGCGACTTGCAACGGGAGCAGATGAATCAGAAAAGCGATATAGTATTTTCTTGGCAACTTGTCGCGTCTCTTTATAACGCTTGCCAGATTGAGAAACATCACCGCGAAAATAGGAGTGATATATTGGTTATCCGGTGTGAAATAATATAGAAACGTCGTAAACTGAGCGATTGCCAATAGGATAAAATATATTATCCACAGAACAACGACGGTGCGGAACAGAGGACTTTTTAACCAATTTTCCCCACAAGTGCGTAAAAGATAAGCCGTAAACATGGGTATCGGTATTGAAAGGAGCAGATATTCAAAATAAACGGCAATTTTTGCGACCGGTGCCATGTTCGGATCATCGTAAACCAAAAGATCGACGGAAAAGTCAATCATACACAGCACGAAAATTGCAAACATTGCGACGAAGAACCGTTTGTTCCATTGATTCGGGTTGGGAATGATGAGGGTAATCCACAATGTCAGCATCGTCAATACCAGTATCGCGCCGTATATGAAAAAATAAATTTCCTTCAAACTCAATCCTCCGCACCTCCCGATGAAAACGGATACCGAAGATTTTTGAGTTGTGCCATAACGCCTTCAACTGTGATGGACTTGAGCGTGAAGCCGCTGGCTCCTGTACTCCAAGCATCAAAAGAATATTCAATGTATGCGGTCAAATAAACCACATTTGTTTGAGGATTGATTGCGAGTAAGGTGCGACAAAGGTCAAGGCCGTTTGTTTTTCCCAGTTCAATATCAAGAAAAGCCAAGGCGATTCGATTTGCTTTTGAATATTCGATTGCCTCTGAGTAGCGTTGGGCATCACCTCTTCCAAAATGGGCAATGCTCCTGAAAGAAATATTTTTCTGTCGTCTACCATGATGACATTCGGCGCGTCGTCACTTTCCACTGCCGCCGAAAGTAATGTATTGACATCTGTATCGAGGCATTTGGAGAGTCTGGCAATCATCACGGCATCCGGCAAACGACTGCCGCTTTCCCAGCGAGCTACAGTAGAACGAGTTACGTACATTCGCTCTGCCAATTCTCGTTGCGAAAAACCTTTGTTAGTACGAAGTTTTTTCAAGGTTTCTGCAAAAAATATCTGCATTTTTTATTTTGCTCATTCCCTTTACACTTATTTTTGCATTTGACGGAGGAAAAGTTGCCAATTTTTTTTATTGTAATTTTTTTTCGTCACGTTTTTTTAAAAATTTTATGTACTCATTACCCCAAATTTCTATGCTGTCCAAAACCGGCTGAAAACTTTTTCCGATTTCCGTCAAAGAATATTCAACTTGCGGCGGAACTTCGGGAAAAACTTCTCGGTGAATAAATCCGTCATACTCCAAAATTTTCAATCTCTGCGTTAAAGTTGTTCGAGTAATCCCAAATCTTTTTTGTAATTCATTAAATCTTTTCGTGCCGTCAAGAAGTTCACGCAAAATTGGAATCGTCCATTTTTTTGAAATGAAATGTTGTGCCGTCATGAAAGGACAAACGCCGAATAAATTTTTTTGTTCAAATTCAATTTTTTTCACGGTTAATCTCCGAATAAGTTTCTGAAAAGATACTTTGAAAACCAAAAAACACGTCTTGTTTTATTTTAAATGTTGATTATAATTCAGTCAAATGGAAGAACAAAAATTTTTGGAGGTCATCGAAATGAAAATTGCGGTAATTGCGGCGAATGGTAAGGCAGGGAAAAAAATTGTTGACGAGGCCTTGAGCAGAGATTTGGACGTTACGGCGATTGTGCGTGGCGAAAATAAATCTGCCGCAAAAAAAGTTATCATTAAAGAAATTTTGGCACTAACTAAAGACGATTTGAAAAATTTTGACGTTGTAATCGACTGTTTCGGCGCATGGACTCCCGAAACTTTGCCTTTGCATACGACGACGAGTCAACATCTTTGCGACCTTTTGAGCGGAACGAATACGCGACTTTTGATTATCGGCGGTGCGGGCAGTTTGTATCTTGACAAGACTCACACGACACAAGTTTTTCAGACAAAAGATTTTCCGAAAGAATATTTGCCGACGGCGACGGCTCAAAGCAATGAACTTGATGAACTTCGCAAAAGAAATGATGTTAAATGGACATTTGTTAGTCCTGCGGCAGATTTTCAAGCTGAAGGCGAGCGTACCGGCGAATATATTTTGGCGGGCGAAGAATTTACGCTCAATGATAAGGGCGAAAGCGTGATAAGTTATGCGGATTATGCCGTTGCAATGATTGATGAAGCGACTAAAGGCAATAATATTCAAAAAAGAATTTCTATATTGAAAAAATAATCTCTGAAAAAAATTTTTAAAGCCTTCGGGCTATTTTTTTTTCGAGAATCATTGACAATCTGTCAGGAAGAAAATATAATTTTTGTGTAATGTGATGATAAAAGAAAAATTTTTAAAAGGTTTGAAACATGAACAGGCGAGGATTTTTAAAAATTTCGAGTTTAGCGGCGATTTCAGTTTTTTTGGGAGATTTAAGAATGGTTGACGCAAAAAATTTTCGTAAAAAAACAGATTTTCACGCGCGTGCAATTTTGCCGTCATATATCGAAGGACTTAAAAAATTAAAAATCGACGCACAAGCCGAAGAAGGTTTTCCACTGCCGAAATGGTCTGCGGAAAATCATTTGAAATTTATGGAAGACGCGGGAATTGATTTCACAATTTTATCGATGGCAACTCCGCACATTTACAACGACAAAGATTTTCAAAAATATCGCGCGGAACGTTTTCAGTTTTTGAAAAATTTAAGACTTTTGCCGGTGAACGGAATTGTTTTGGAGCAAAAAGACGGTGAAGTCGGAAAATTTGTTGTCACGACGAAATTTGAAGTCAAAGCATGATGTCGGAAGAATATTTTCGTGCGGTTGAAAAAAATTCTGATGTCGTCGGAATGTTTTTGACTGCGAAAAAAGAAAATCCGAATATTTTTCACACGATGAATATTTTTAAAGATGAAAATTCTTACAAAAATTATTTAAATTCTGCGGAAAATAAAAATTTGCGCGAAAAAATTAAAAATATGATTATGTTGGAAAAAAATATAGAATATCTTCCGACAAAAATTTCAATGACTGGAAAGGGTGCAAGAAAATGAAATTTGTTAAACTCGGCAATTCCGATTTAAATGTTTCAAGAATTTGTCTCGGCTGTATGGGTTTTGGAAATGCGGCGACGGGTCAGCACAGTTGGACGCTCGACGAAGAAAATTCTCGCGAAATTATCAAACACGCGCTGGATTTGGGAATAAATTTTTTTGATACCGCGATTGTTTATCAGCAGGGGACGAGTGAACAGTTTTTGGGTCGTGCGTTGAAAGATTTTGCTCGGCGCGATGAAATTGTTGTTGCGACAAAATTTGTGCCGCGTTCTCCCGAAGAAATTGAAAATAAAATCAGCGGACAAAAACACGTTGAAAATTTTATCGACAAAAGTTTAAAAAATCTCGGAATGGATTACGTCGATTTGTATATTTATCATATGTGGGACTATCAAACGCCGATTTTTGAAATTTTGGAAGGACTGAACAACGCGGTGAAGGCGGGGAAAGTTCGTTATATCGGGATTGCGAATTGTTTTGCATATCAGTTGGCGAAGGCGAATTTTTTGGCAGAAAAAAATAATTTTGCAAAATTTATTTCCGTGCAAAATCATTATAATTTGATTTTCCGCGAAGATGAACGCGAAATGAAAAATTTTTGCGAAGAAGAAAATATTGCGATGACTCCATACAGTGCACTTGCGAGCGGCAGACTTTCAAAAAAACCCGGCGAAACTTCAAAGCGTTTGCAAGAAGATTCTTACGCAAAATTTAAATATGATGCGTCGGCTGAAGTCGATTCTAAAATTATTGCGCGAGTGATTGAGCTTGCGGAAAAATATTCCGTTTCGATGACGGAAATTTCTCTTGCGTGGCTTTTGACAAAAGTTTCTTCCCCCGTTGTCGGCGCGACAAAATTTCATCACATTGACGGCGCGGTTAAATCGGTCGATCTGCAACTTTCCGACGAAGATATAAACTATCTTGAAGAACTTTACACGCCGCACAAATTAGTCGGAGTTATGGCGCAAAATAAACCTGACGCAAATAAAAATTCTCAAGTTTGGATTAAAAACGCGAAAAAAGTTTAAAAAAAAATTTTTCCTCAAAATTTTATCTCCTTCGGGAGATTTTTTTTTTTGCAAAATTATTTTGTTGACAACGTGAAAAATTTTTATAAAATTTCGTCATAATTTAGAAGGGGTGATTATATGATAAATCGCAGAGATTTTATCAAAAATTCCGCGCTCGGAGTTTTGGCGGTGAATTTTTTTCCTGAAAAAATTTTTGCCGCAGAAAATTTGAGCGTGAAAACTCGTTACGGAACTTTTAACGGATTTTTGGACAAAAACGGCGTAAAAACTTGGCTCGGTATTCCTTACGCTCAACCGCCGATAAAAAATTTGCGTTGGCAAGCTCCTCAAAAATTAAATCCTACAAATAAAAATTTTGACGCAAAAAAATTCGGCTTAAGGGCTGTGCAAATTGATGACGGAGAAGAAGGCTCGTCTACCATTCCGCAAAGTGAAGATTGTTTGACGCTGAATATTTGGAAAAAAAGCAACAAAAAAAATTTGCCCGTCATGGTCTGGATTCATGGCGGGGCTTTTTCTTTTGAAAGCACAAGTGACAAAATTTATTACGGCAGTAACTTCGCGGCGGCAAATGATGTAATTTTGGTAACGGTTGAATATCGGTTGAATATTTTCGGATTCATGAATTTCGCGGCGATTGATAAAAATTTTGAAGACTGCGGCGGATATCTCGGACTTAAAGACAACATTGCGGCTTTGAGTTGGATTAAAGAAAATATTTCGGAATTTGGAGGAAATCCTGAAAATATTACGATTTTCGGAGAAAGTGCCGGATCAACCTCGATTATGTTATTACTCGTCGCTCCTGACGCAAAAAATCTTTTTCAAAAAGCAATTCCGCAATCCGGATCTATTTTTCTTTACAATACGCCGGAATTATCCGAGAAAATCGCCGAAGAATTTTTTGAAACGAACGGCGCGAAAAATATGCGCGATTTAATGAAAAAATCTACCGCCGAATTAAAAAATTTTTACGAAAAATTTACAGAGGCACGCGGTCGTCGTCTTAATGATTACATTCCGACTTGCGACGGAAAATTTTTGCCGCTTGATCCGGGAAAATCACTTAAAAACGGAGCGGCTCGCGGAATAAAAATTTTGACGGGAACTACGGCCGATGAATGGCGTTATTTCATGATGATGGCAGAAAATTTATTTGAAATTCTTCGCGAAGAGCCGAAAAAACATTCTCCGATTCTTGCAAAATACAAAAAGCACATTCCTGAAGAAATTTTTAAATCTTGGTTAAAAAATCGCGCGGACAACTTGGAAAATTTTGAGGAATTTGTAAATAATTTGGATTGGCGAGTCGGTCAAGAAATTTCTGCGGAATATCAATCAAATTTTGACGACGTTTATTTTTATTTGTTCAGCGAAGAATCTGCGGAAAAAAATTTAAAATCTTGTCACGCGGTCGATTTGCCATATACTTTTAATATCGGAGATCACATTGTCCCGAATCCGAAACAAAATTTAGTAAAAATTATTCAAAAAAGTTGGACGGAATTTGCGACAAATGGAAATCCGAACAATGAATTTATTCCGCACTGGGAAAAATATTCTGCTCAAAATCGTCAAACGATGGAATTAAATTCAAAAAAATGTATTTTGCACAAAGATTTGAATACAGAAAATTTAAATTCATTGCGTTATGTTTATGAAAGCTGAAGTGACAAAATGGAAACATCCTTGACCGATATAACAAATATTGATAGAATATTACAGAAATTGTATTGGGAGGGGAAAATCATGAGGAAACTTGTTGCAACGGTGTTGAGCCTGTGTGTTATGGCGTTCGCTTCGATGTGTTTTGCCGAAACGTATCAAATGACTTACGAGGCGCAAAATTTCACCGAGAATTTAAAAGACAATCAGGCGTTTTCGGAAACTTTCACCACGCCGCACGGGATACTAAAAATTCAGGCGCGCAGGCTCTGGCAGACGGGCAGTGACAAACGTTTGCACTTTATCGTTTGGATGGACGACAAGAGAATTGACGAAGAACATTTTCCGAATGTAGATTACGGTTACACTTTCCGCGTATTCAAAAACACTTCCAACGGCGATTTGTTCTATTCACTTGAGTCTATCGAGCGGGCATGTCTTTACGGTTATTCACCCGACAAAAATAAACTGGAAGTTTACATCGACAGCCAAAATTATGCTCACGAGGCGGGAGCTTATCCCTACATCGTGGCGTTGAAGAACGGAAATTTGATCTTGGCGTTTGAAAAGGCAAATAAATGCCAACGCTATCGTTTCAACTGGGATGCGAAGGCTAATTGGTTCGCTTATTCCGACATCGGATCGGGTTGGTCTTCAATCAGAGGCGACAAACAATAATTTTTTCGGAAAATCCTTTTTTCTCCGCGTTTGCGGATTTTTTTTTGAAAACTTTTTCAAAAAAGGATAAAAAACTTTAATATCGAAAGTAACAGCGCAAAAATTTTTCAAATTAAGAGGAGGGTTTAAGATGAAAAAAAATTTTTCGCGGTTATTTTTTTTAACGCTGATTTGTTGTTTTGCAACGTCGGCAGTTACTTTTGCAAAGAGTACGCCCGATCAACAACGCGCCGAACTGAACGAGATGAGGGGAAAAGTTTTGGAGCGTATGTATGCAAAATATCCCGAATCAAGATCGGCTGTTCAAAATGCTTACGCCTACTGCACAATCAGCGCGTCGGGTGTCAAATTGGGTTTTTGGGGCGACGATCACGGGCGCGGAATGGTCGTAAATAATTACACGGGACAAAAAATTTATATGAAGATGAAAGAAGTCAGCGTCGGTTTAAATTTCGGGGCGAAGGAATATGACTTGCTTTTCATCATTCAAAACCAAACTGCTTGGGAAAGATTTATTTCGGGAAATATAAAATTCGGCACTGAAGTTTCTGCTCAGGCAAGTGACGGCGTGACAGGCGATACTTTTGCAAACGCGACCATTGTTGCAAACGGCGTTTGGGTTTATCAGCTCGATAAAAAAGGTCTTGCGGTTGAACTGTCTTTTAAAGGCGCGAGAATCACTCCGTACAAGACGCTGAATTAAAATAATTTTATAAAAATGAAGGGAGACTAAGATGAAAATATTTCCGGCTATAATTTGCGCGATTTCATTGCTTTTTACAGGCTGCGGCGGAGAAGATGCAGAAAATCAAGAAATGCAGGAAACGCCGACAAGAGTAAAGGCAATAAAAGTTTTGACGACAAATGCGCCGTTGACTTTGTCATACAGCGGGCAAGTTGTCGACCGCGACGAAATGAATGTTCAGTCGAAAGTCACCGGCTCGGTTGTAGAAAAATATGTTAAGGGCGGTCAAGATGTTGTCGCAGGCCAAATGTTGTTCAAAATAGATGACAGGCAATATCAGGCGGCGGTTCTTCAGGCTGAAGCAAATCTCGCCAAGTCAAAAACAGCTTTGGCCAAAGAACGCGTAGACCTTCAACGCAATGAAGAACTTTGGTATTCAAGTGCAATTTCCGAACAGACTCTTGTCAATCAACGCGCCGCAGTTCAGTCGCAGGAATCTGAAGTTGCGGCAAATGAGGCAATGTTACAAAAAGCGAGATCAGATCTTGCGGACACGATTGTTTATGCGCCGATGAGCGGCAGACTCGGTATCGATGACGTACCTGTGGGGACTTTGGCAACGGCGGGAACTACACCGCTGGCAACAATCGGACTTGTCGATCCTGTTTATGTACAGTTTGCAGTTTCTGAACAAGAATATTTGAGAATTTCGAGAGGCGAACACGATTCAAGCAACTCTTCTCACCCGGATTTCAGAATTTCTTTGACTTTGGCTGACGGTTCAAAATATCCCTATCCCGGACAATTCGCGGAATATGACAGAGCTATGGGAAATGAAACAGGCACTTTGACAATTCGCACGATTTTTAAAAATCCCGAAGGTTTACTCGTCCCGGGAATGTATGCAAGAGTTGAAATTAACGGTCTCAAAATTCCCAATGCAATGCTTGTTCCCGAACGCGCTTTGCAACAACTTTTGGGCGAAACTATGGTTATTGTAGTAGGACCTGACAATAAATCTGCGATACGCAAAGTTAAGCTCGGCGAAAAAATCGGCTCATATTACATTGTCAAAGACGGCTTGAAACCTGACGACTTGATTATTGTCGAAGGTTTAACAATGTTGCGCGACGGAATGCCTTTGGAAGTGACGCAGGTCACGGAAAAAGATATGGACTTTTCTTTTAATCCCAGTGAAAAAATTTTTAACGTTGAAAGCAGCGCAAAAAAGTGAGGTGAATAAACTGTGGCTAAATTTTTTATTCACCGACCTGTTTTTGCAATCGTCATTGCAATTATAATCAGTCTTATCGGAATTATCGCGGGGCTGAATACTCCTATCGCGCAATATCCGGATATTTCTCCTCCGACGATAAATGTTAATGCTTACTATACCGGTGCAAATGCAAGCGTTGTCAACCAATCCGTCGCGCAAGTTATAGAAAATCGCGTCAACGGTACGCAGGGCATGGACTATATGACTTCAAATTCAAACGACGACGGCAGTTATGATTTGAATGTTTATTTTGAAGTCGGCTCGGACGGCGATATGGACTCTGTCAAAGTTCAAAATAATGTTTCTTCCGCAAATTCGAGTTTGCCGGAAACGGTTATCGCCTCAGGTATAACGACTGCAAAATCTTCGCAGGATATGTCGATGGTTTTTGCTTTTTATTGCGACAACGGACTTTATGACACAGCATTTATAAAAAATTATACGGATATTTACATTTCCGATGACTTGAAAAGAATTAAAGGTGTCGGAAAAGTTCAGGTATTGAGTGCTGACTATGCCTTGCGCGTTTGGATAAATCCCGAAAAACTTGCAAATTTCGGCTTAACCGTTGCTGACGTTCAAAGCGCGATAAAAACTCAAAATGCACAGGCGGCGGCGGGTTCTATCGGAAAATTGCCTGTCGCTCAAGATCAAGAAAAAGAATATACCGGACAAATTCAAGGCAGATTGGAAACGCCAGAACAATTTGAAAACATTATTTTAAAAACAGGCGATAAAGGCGCGTTCGTGTATTTAAAAGACGTTGCGAGAATTGAAGTCGGGCAAAAGTCAAATACTTATGTCGGCAAGTTTAACGGTCATACTTCAGTGCCTTTCATCATTAACTTGACGAGTGACGCAAACGCTCTTGAAACAATCGGCGAAGTTAAACGCGTTCTTCACGCGGCGGAAGAAAATTTGCCTGAAGGTATCAAATACGGTCAAATTCTCGACAACACAGAATTTATTAAAGCCTCAATCAATGAAGTTGCACACACATTTTTTATTTTCTTGCAAAGTTTTCGCGCGACGATTATTCCTTTGCTTGCCGTACCTGTCTCACTGTTGGGAACATTCGCGGCTTTCACTGTTTTAGGTTTTACGATAAACACGCTGACACTTTTCGCGATGGTCTTGGCTATAGGTCTTGTCGTCGATGACGCGATTGTCGTTATAGAAAACGTCGAACAGCATATGGAACGCGGCTTGAGTCCCGTCGAGGCGACGGAAGTTGCGATGGAGGAAGTTCAAGGACCTGTTGTTGCGATAGCGTTTGTTTTGTCGGCAGTTTTCATCCCGATAGCGTTTTTGGGCGGAATGACGGGCATTTTGTACCGACAATTTGCGCTGACAATCGCCGTTTCAATGGGCTTATCGGCTTTCGTTGCACTTACTTTGACTCCCGCACTTTGCGCAATGATTCTTAAACCGCATGAGCACGGCAAGAAAGGTTTCTTCAGCAAATTTTTTGATTGGTTCAATAACTGGTTTGAGCGCACGAAAAATTCTTATGTCGGTATCGTCGCAAAAGTTATTGCCGGAACAAAATTGGCTGTAATTTTTATGTTGATTGTCTGCGGGTTGACGGGGCTGTTGTTTAAAGTTTTGCCGTCAACTTTTGTTCCCGACGAGGATCAAGGTTATTTTATGGCCGCACTTATGATGCCTGAAGGAACTTCATTAAACAGAACTTCCATAACGTCTGACAAAGTCGCCGCCGTAATCAAAGAAAATATCCCGGGCGTTAAAGATGTTATCGCGGTTGCGGGTTACGATGTAATGGCAAGCGGTGCAAAGTCTTCGGCCTCAACATTTTTTATAAGTATGTATCCTTGGGGCGAACGAAAAGAATTTGAAAAGTCGGTAACTGCCGCGATTGAAAATGTTTTCATAGAAGGCAACGACGTAGCTCCCGAAGGTTTTGTCATGGGCTTTAACCCTCCCTCACTGCCCGGACTCGGTCAAGTCGGCGGTTTGACAATGCAACTTATCGACCTTGAAAGTCACCCCGATAACGAACTTTCAGAAATAACCGACAAAATTATTCAAACTGCCAGCCAACGTCCGGAACTTCAAGGCGTAACGACTTCTTTCAGCGTGACTTCACCCAGTTACAAATATGAACTCGATCAGAAAAAAATTGAAATGCTCGACGTAAATCTTTCTGACGTTTACGGCGCGTTGCAAGTTAATTTCGGCGGAATGGAAGTTGACGACTATAACAGATTCGGGCGGACGTATAAAGTTGTCATGCAGTCGGACGTTTATTTCCGCGGCGAAATCGACATGTTGAAATTTATGTACGTCAAAGGATATGGCGGGCAATTTGTGCCGCTCGACACTTTGATAAGTTACAAACTCAACACCGGTACGACGCAGGTCACTCGATTTAACGGCAAACGCTCCGTGCTGATTAACGCGCAGGCGGGCAACGGTTATTCGTCAGGGCAAGCAATGGCGGCATTGACTGAAGTTGTTTATCAAGTTGCTCCGACAGGTTTCAGCGTTGAATGGTCGGGACAATCTCGCGAAGAACAAAAAGCATCCGGCTCGACAGGTCAAGTTATGGCGTTGGCGTTGATATTCGTCTTTTTATGCCTTGCCGCGCTTTATGAAAGTTGGTCAGTTCCGTTTTCAGTTTTGATGACTGTTCCGACGGGAGTTTTCGGCGCGTTACTTTCTGAATTTGTTTTGAACTATTACACGAACAATTTCGGCGTAGGCAATCCCGGCTTTCAGAACAGCGTTTACATGCAGATCGGCGTTATAATGATTATGGGACTTGCGGCGAAAAATGCGATACTTATCGTTGAATTTGCAAAAGTCAGAACGGATAAAGGAATGGAAGCGGTCAAAGCGTCTTTGGAATCGGCGGGCTTGCGTCTTCGTCCGATTTTGATGACTTCATTCGCTTTTATAATCGGTTGCTTGCCTTTGGCGACGGCGACGGGAGCAGGCTCGGCGGCTCGTAACTCAATGGGCGTGGCAGTTGTCGGCGGTATGACAGTTGCGACGTTTTTGGGAATATTTTTAATTCCGGTCTTTTTCGTCGTAGTTCAAAATATTGTTCAAAAACTTTTCGGCAAAGACGATAAAAAAGTGATTTTGGAAAAAAATTCATCTTCGGCGAATTAAATTAAATTCAAAAAAATAAAGCGACTTGTACCCTCTGTTTAAGGTATAAGTTGCTTTTATTTTACAAAATTTTTTTCAGAGGGATTGACAATGATTATTTTTATTCTCGGATATTTTTTGATGGGGCTGATATTCCTCATTCTGCGTTTTTTCTATCATATTTTTTCTAAAAAATTTTCTCGTGATTATCTGATTAAAGATTTTTTTAACGTTCGCGATTACTGCAAAAAAATAATTTTATTCAATCCGAAAAAAATGAAAATTATCGTCGGACTTGTTGCGATTTTTATTTTCGCCATGATTTTGCCTGTTCATATTGAAAAAATATATCTTTTCGATGATTTTGTGTCCGCGATAATATATTTTTTGATGATGATTATTTTTGCTCCGAAAGAAGAACCCGAAAATAAAAAATTTCCCGTTGAAATTTTCGGGTTTATTTATTCTATTGTGCTTATGTATTGCAGTGCCGGAGATTTTGTAATTGAATTTTTTTCCGTAAATAATTTTTTTCATGAAGATATGTGGATTTACGGTTACAGCGTCGTTTTAATCTCATATCTTATTTGCATTGCGACTTTGAGCAGATTTATGGAACGAGATTTATCAAGAATCGAAATAATTTTTGTCGGAATGATTATGATGACAATTTTGGAATTTATGACATATTACGGAATCGGATTTTTTGGCGGAATTAAATTTTATAATCCTCATATATTTGAAGAGAGTGTTTTGGAAGGAATTGCGACCATCATAAATCAAGGAATTTTTATCGCCTCGCAAAGTCAAATTTTGGAAAGATCCACTGCCGAAATTTTGGGAAATATTATTTTAAACGGCACTGATGTACTGACAATTACCGCAGTTTTGGGATATGTATTGCAAAAATTTATGGGAGTTGACAGCAAATTTTAATTCTGCAACAAAGTCGAAAAAATTGCCGGAAAATTTATCAAAGATTTTTTTTCTCCGATGAGAATTTTTATCGGAGATTTTTTTTTAGCTATAATAAAAAAATTTTTGGAGGTGAGATTTTGAAATTAAATAATCAAGACATAGCCGAAACTGTAAAAAAAATCAAAAAATTTTTTGAAAAAGTCGGAGTTTCAGAACTTGTGTTCACAAATAAATAATGATACAATCTAACAGCTATGAGAAAAAAATATGATACGGATTTGACGGACGAGCAATGGGCGGAAATCGCCCCGTTGTTTGTCGGAATGAGAAAATATAAATGGGAAAAGCGAGAATTGCTCGATCAGGCTGCAAGTGGCGGCAGTTACCTCATGATTTTCCGCCCGCCTTCACAGTACACAGCTTCTATTGTCGTGCAAGATTGAGCGGACTTTGGGACAAAATTTTGAAACATATGGTAAAAGTGACACGAAAAAATGCGGGACTTGACGAAAATCCGACCGTTGCTCTCGTAGATTCTCAAACCGTTCAAAACGTCTCTGCAAGTGAGCAGTTCGGCTATGATGCAGGAAAAAAAAGAAAGGAATTAAGCGACAGATTGTCACCGACAAAATAGGCTGTTTGTTGGCTATTTGCATTTTTCGTTTATTCAACGAAAAAAAAATTTTGTGCCGACGGCGGCTATAGAAAAACCTTTATTGCTCAAGTCAAAGAATATTTGGGTTTGGAAGTAAAAATCTCGCATAAAATCACTCCACACGGTTGGCAAGTAATAAGCCCGCGTTGGGTAGTCGAGCGA
>CAJOCT010000092.1 GCA_905236725.1 uncultured Selenomonadaceae bacterium
CCGACAGGTAAATTTTTTACCAAAATAGGGCATATCGATAAACATTGAAAAAAAATATCGGCTCTTCCAAAAAATCAATCGGAAGAGCCGTTTTTTGTCTGCGGGTAAATGAAAAAAATTTTACGCGCCGAGTGTGCCGTGTTCTTTTATATAGTTGATTAAGCCGCCCGCCTGAGCGATGTCTTGAACAAAACCGGGCAAGGGTTGAGCTTTAAATTTGTCTCCCGTCGTCAAATTTTCAATCGTGCCGGTTGAAGTATCGACTTTTAAAATATCGTTCGCGGAAATCTTTTCAACTTCGTCGCCGATTTCCAACAGCGGAAGACCGATATTTATCCCGTTGCGATAAAAAATTCTTGCAAAACTCGCCGCGATTACAACAGGAATCCCCGACGCCTTTATTGCAACGGGCGCATGTTCACGACTTGAGCCGCAACCGAAATTTTTCCCGCCAACCATAATATCGCCGACTTTTACATTCGTCGCAAAAGTTTCGTCAATGTCAACCATGCAATGTTTCGCAAGTTCAGCAGGGTCGAAAGTGTTCAAATATCGCGCGGGAATTATTACATCAGTGTCAATGTTATCTCCGTAACGCCAAACTTTTCCTTCAACTGTCATTTTATTTCACCTCCGCAGGAGTCGCAATTTTTCCGAGAATGGCAGACGCCGCCGCAACGTGAGGACCCGCCAAATAAACTTCGCTGTCAACATGCCCCATACGTCCGCGAAAATTTCTGTTCGTCGTGGAAACGCATTTTTCTCCCGCGCTCAAAATTCCCATGTAACCGCCGAGACAAGGTCCGCAAGTCGGGCAACTCACCACGCAGCCCGCATCGATAAAAATATCAATCCAGTGACAGTGAACCGCCTCTTTATAAATCGCCTGACTGCCGGGAATAATTATGCAACGAACATTTTCATGAACTTTGCGCCCTTTCAAAATTCCCGCCGCAATCTGCAAATCTTCAAGTCTGCCGTTCGTGCAAGAGCCGATAACAACTTGATCAATTTTAATTTCGCCGAGTTCCTCGACAGGTTTAACATTTTCGGGAAGGTGCGGAAGTGCGACGACGGGTTTTAATTCGCTCAAATTTATTTCGACTGTTTGAGAATATTTTGCGTCCGCGTCCGCTTCGACAGGCTCATAATTTTTTTTCACGCGACCCGATACATAAAATTTTGTCACTTCGTCGAAGGGAAAAACTCCCGCCTTCGCCCCCGCCTCGATGGCCATGTTGGAAATTGTCAGACGATCGGTCATTGAAAGTTCTTTAACACCTTCGCCGGAAAATTCCAGAGCTTTATAAAGTGCGCCGTCAACTCCGATTTTCCCGATTAAAGTTAAGATAACGTCCTTGCCGCTGATGTCATTCGGCTTTTTCCCCGTCAAATGAACGTTAATCGCTTCGGGAACTTTGAACCAAGATTTTCCCGTCGCCATTCCGACCGCCAAATCAGTTGTGCCGACGCCCGTCGAAAAGCCGTTCAATGCGCCGTAAGTGCAAGTGTGAGAGTCCGCGCCGATTGTCAACATTCCCGGCCCGACAATTCCGAATTCAGGCAAAATTACATGCTCAATTCCGACACGCCCCGCCTCGTAGTAATGAGTAATTTTATTTTTATGTGCAAAGTCGCGCATAATTTTTGCCAGGTCTGCGGATTTAATATCTTTCGCCGGCTGAAAATGATCGGGAATCAGTGCAATTTTTTCCGCGTCAAAGACGGGTTTGCCGATTTTCTCAAACTCTTTTATCGAAGGCGGCCCCGTCACGTCATTTGCCAAAACCATATCCAGCGGACAAACTACAAGCTGACCGGGCTCAACTTTTTCCAATCCGGCATGCTTAGCCAGAATTTTTTCGCTCATCGTCATTCCCATTAAAATCCCTCCTAAAATTTTTACGCACGAATTATAATATTTTTTTTCGTCATTTGCCACACAAATTATTTATTTTGCTCGCGATAACTCCCGCGCCGAAACCGTTATCAATATTCACGACGGAAACTCCCGCCGCACAACTGTTCAACATCGACAAAAGTGCGGCAAGTCCTTTAAAAGACGCACCGTAACCGACACTTGTGGGGACGGCGATAACAGGTTTGTCAGTCAGTCCGCCGACAACACTCGCCAACGCGCCTTCCATTCCCGCAACGACGATTATGACATTTGCGCTTTGAATTTCGTCAATGTGAGAAAAAAGTCTGTGAATCCCCGCAACTCCGCAATCGTAAAAAGTTTTAACATAATTTCCCCAAAGATAGGCAGTAAGTCGCGCTTCCTCCGCAACAGGCATATCGGAGGTCCCCGCGCTCAAAATTAAAATTTTTTTCCTCTCGTCACGAAAAATATTTTTATCGCGGTCCAGGTAAATCATTTTTGAAACTTCGTCAAATTTTGCTTCGGGAATTTCTTCGGCTAAAAATTTATATTTTTCAAAATCTGCGCGGGTGGCCATCAAATTGCCCGTGCTTTTTTCGTAAAGAGATTTAAAAATTTCTCGAACTTGCTCTTTAGTTTTGCCCGCCGCAAAAATTACTTCCGGAAATCCCTGTCGAAGTTCCCGCGCGTGGTCAATCGACGCGAAGCCCAAATTTTCTACCGCGTTCAAAGATAAATTTTTCAGCTGCAAAAAAATCTCTTGCTCGGAAATTTCTCCGCCTTTAAATTTTCTTAAAAGTTCCAATAAATTTTTTTCGTTCATAAAATTCGCTCCAAAATTTTTTGTTAAAATAAATTATATCACAGAAAAAATTTTTCTGAAAAAAAAACTTGCAAAAAATCAAAAAGGCAAATATAATGTCAAAAAGTCGAGGTGAAAAAATATGTTAAATAATAAAGCGGACACAATCGAAGAATATATCTTGAAAAAATTGTCTGAAGAGCAGGCGGGCAGCGTCGAACTCAAGCGGACGGAATTGGCGGGCGAGGTGAGTTGTGCGCCAAGTCAAATCAGTTACGTTTTGAGTACGCGCTTTACTTATGACAAAGGTTTTATTGTCGAATCGCGGCGCGGGCTCGGCGGTTACATCAAAATTACGATTATCCGCGACAAAAATCTTGAGAAAAAACTTTTGTATGAGGACATGCTCAAGGATATTTCGGCGGAGACACCTTTTGCCGAAGTAAAATCGATGATGGACTATCTTTTGGAGCAAAAACTTGTTACAATCAGAGAGGCAGAACTTTCTATACAAATGATCGCAAAATTTTATCGTGCCGAACGCGACAAAGTGATTTCGTCCGAAGTTCGCGCGGAGTTTGTGCGTTCAATCTTCATCACGCTTTCAAAAATTACTTAATCGAGGGAGGTAGTTTTCGTGTCAAAAAAATTTTTCTCGGTGTTGCTGTTGGTGAGTATGTTACTTACGACGATTTTTGCGGCAGGTTGCGGTGAAGAATCGAAATCCGACGGCGGTCAAAAGTCTTCGGCGCAAAACGGCAACACAAAAAAACTCGTGATTTATACGTCGATGAAAGAATCTTTAATCGGCGGAATTATCGAGGGTTTCAAGAAAAAATATCCCGACATCGAGGTCGATTATCAATCGGCGGGCGCGGGAAAAATTATGGCGAAACTTGAGGCTGAAAGGCAAAGCGGTCATCTTCTTGCCGATATAATTTGGACAAGCGAAGTTCCCGACTTTTATGAAATGAAAAATCAAGGTTTGCTGGAAGTTTTTAAACCTGAGGCTTTGAGCGAGGTTTTAAATCCTTTTGACGACTACGACGGCTCATTCACTGCGGCACGGCTGGGGACTTTGGGAATTGTCATAAACACGAACAAAGTCGAAAATCCGCCGACTTCTTGGGAAAATATCGCGACGGATCCGCTTTACAAAAATTCTTTCGGGATTGCCGACCCGGCTTTGAGCGGAACGGCTTTGATGAGCGTTGCACTTCTTGAAAAGCAATTCGGCTGGGATTATTTCATTCAGCTGAAAGATAACGGCGCGAAAAAAAGTAAAGGTTCGGGCAGAGTTGTTGACGACACGGCGGACGGAAATTTAAATGCTTGCTTGGGCGTGGATTACATAACCGCCGCGAAAATCGACAAGGGCGCACCTTTGCAGATGGTTTATCCGAATGAACTTTTGATGGTGCCGAGTCCCGTCGCGATTTTCAAAGACGCACCCAATAAAGATTCGGCGAAAAAATTTGTCGAATATCTTTTGACTCAAGAGGCTCAACAAAAAGTTGCGGATGCGGGAACGGTGCCGGTAAGAAGTGACGTAAAAATGCCGGAAAAATATAATTTGCCGTTGCCTGCAGAGGCTTTTGAAAAGGGAATCAAAATAAATTACAACGAAGTTTTAGAGAAAAAAGAAGACACGGTTCAAAAATTCTCCGATTTGTTCAAGTAAAAAAATTTTCTTATCGTCGAGAAATCGGCGATTTTTTTTGCGCAAAAAAAATATCCCGACGACTTTTGCCATCGGGATTTATTTTTTTTATTCGGTAAAAAATTTTATTTGGTCGCGTAAACAATTAAATTTTCTTGAGAAATTTTTTCGGGTTTCGTAAATTGAACTTCGCCGACAGATTTTTCTGCAACAATTTCCGACAAATTATCTGCCGTCGCAAAATTATTTTCTGCAAACAGCGCGGAACTCGCCGAGCCGTAAGTTTTTGTCGTGACTTTGCCTTTGGAATTTTTTATCGAGATTTCTTGCCCTGCAACGTCCTTTAAAGTAATTTTTCCCTTGCCGACCGTGATAATAACATCGTTGCCGGAAACTTTTGCTTTGTAACTGCCTTTGGTGATGTGCAAGGTATCCGTAGAATCAAAGCCTAGAATTGTATCAATATTGTCCCCTGAGGCATATTGTAAAATGCATCCAGAACTTGAGCCAAGTGTTATTGTGTCGTTGCCCTTGCCGCCTTTGATCGTTGTGGTATTGCCATATCCGCTGTTATAGCAATCTATGTAATCATTGCCTGTATCGCCTTCAATTTTTTTGGCATAGCTGCCATAAATTGTATCGTCACCTTCACCACCGATAAGCTCATATGAATTAGAGGCAGCAATATAATCGTCACCTTTACCACCATTGATCGTGCCACTGCCAAACCAAGTTTCAACAGTATCATCACCGATTCCGCAGTCCATTATGACATCATAACCACTTTCGTTGTAAATAGAATCGTTGCCTGCCCCGCCCGTTATTGTAACATCTCGAGCGTGATCATTATAAATCGTATCATTTCCCGTGCCACCGATAATTGAAGCGTAATATCCGTAATTTTTGATTCTATCGTTACCTGAGCCGCCGTCGAGAGTGACATAATAGGCTTTAGAACCTGTTGAAGCACCCGAAACGATTTTATCATTATCTTTTTCGGCACGAATCAGAATATTATCGCCTAAATTGCAAATTGAGTCGGCTCCTCTACCGCTGGTTATTGTGACATTGTCGCCGCTGTTATAAATAGCATCCTTGCCACTATTTGTTTTTTGTCCGCTTATTAACTTATCTGAATCGGAGTTTGAAATTTTGTTGAATTTATTCGTAAAAATTTTTACGGCTCCACTCGCAGATTTTATCTTAATCGGCACATTGACAACATCTTCCAAAATAATTGAATCTCCACCGACTATGACCACAATATTTGTATCCTGCATTTTTACCGTGTAAGTTCCTTTAATTATGTGGAGCGTGTCGTCGGAATTAAAACCTCTTATGACATCATCACCGTCGCCTAAAGAATACTTAATAACGTTACGACTGGAGGTGGATTCAAGTGTGATAAGATCATTGCCTTTGTTCCCGCTGATTGCTACTCTCGCTGCGCTGTTAGCTATAGTATCAACGCCATCGCCACCGATAATTGATACTCGTTCAGAATCGTTAATGACGTGATCATTGCCCCCGAGTGCATAAATAACTACATTTGAGTCGCTATTCCACATCCAGTCATCGCCACCGGTCAGACTGATCTTTTTTGCAAACCTCTGCACGTCAAAAAACTTTCCCATAAAAAACTTCTCCTTTCAAAAACAAAAAAATCTAACTTAAAAATATTTAAAACTTATTATCCCCCCCCCCCCTTGCCAAAAAATCAAGTCTCTGGAAAAAAATTTGCGAAAAATTTTTCTAAATTGATTAAACCTGCAAAAAGTTATAGAATACGGCACATAAAAATTTTTCAAGACTTGGAGGTAATTTTTTGTTAAAAGTCAGTATAATCGGCGCGACGGGTTACGCGGGCGCGGAACTTCTTTCGATCTTGCAAAGACATCCCGAAGTCGAAATTATTCATATCACTTCGGAAAGCCACACGGGGAAAAAAATTTCTGAACTTTATCCGCACTTGAACGGAATTTTTGAAAAAGAACTTGAAAGTTTGAACGACATTGAAAAAATCGGCGCGGAAAGCGATTTTGTTTTTATCGCACTTCCTCACGGTCACGCAATGGACGTTGGAAGAAAACTTGAAAATTTGCCCGTGAGGATTATCGACTTGGGCGCGGACTACAGATTCAGCGACACTTCAATTTATGAAAAATGGTATAACGTGCCGCACACTCATAAAAACGCGCCGAGAGTTTACGGGCTGGCGGAAATTTATCGCGAAGAAATTATGCCGGCTGTTTCACGACGGCTTCGATTCTTGCACTTGCTCCGCTTGCGAAACATCGGCTCATCGACACTTCGACGATTATTGTTGACGCAAAGTCGGGAGTTTCGGGCGCGGGCAGAGGTTTGAAACTTGGCAATCATTTCCCCGAACTTTACGACAACTTCAAGGCTTATAACGTCGCTCATCACAGACACACGCCGGAAATTGAACAGGCGATGAAAAATTTGAGCGGCGAAGAAGTCGTCATAAATTTCACGCCGCATTTACTGCCGATTTCGCGCGGAATTTTGGCGACTTGTTACGCGAATTTAAAAGGAGAAATTTCCGCGGGGACGATTGACGCGGCTTTTCAAAAAATGTACGGCAACGAAAAATTTATTCGTCTTTTGGGTCGAGACGCTTACCCCGAGACAAAATTTGTTCGCGGCTCAAATTTCTGTGATATTGCTTGGCACATCGACGAGAGAACTCACAGAGTTATTGTTTTGTCCGCGATTGATAATTTGGTTAAAGGTGCGGCGGGTCAGGCCGTTCAAAATTTCAACATCGCGGCAGGTTTCGACGAGGTGACGGGATTAAATTTCATACCTTTCTATCCCTAACCCCTGTCCCCTGTCCACTACCCACTATTTTTGGAGGTGATGAGTTGCAGAAATTAGATTACGTTACAAAAAAATTTCGCGGCAGAAAAATTTTGGTTGTCGGCGATATGGTGGCTGATGTTTATGTTGACGGGCGAATTGCCAGAATTTCTCGCGAGGCTCCTGTTTTGGTTTTGGAGGAGGCGGGCGAAAAAATTGTTGCGGGCGGCGCGGCAAACGTCGTGAATAACGTGGCAAGCATGGGCGGCGAAGTTTTTGCCGTGGGAGTTTTGGGCGACGATAAAAACGCTGAAGGCTTGCGAAAAATTCTTGGCGAAAACGGCGTTCATCTTGAAGGGCTTGTTATGGACAAAACGCGCCCGACCATTTCCAAAACCAGAATCATCGCGGGCGGACGTGCAACTGTCAGTCAGCAAATTGTCAGAATTGATAAAGAGTCGAAAGAGCCGCTGTCAAAAAAAATGGAGGCGGCTTTGATTTCCAAACTCGATAAACTTATGCCGCAGGTTGACGGATTTATTTTGAGCGATTACGGCGCGGGAACAATTACCGATTCCGTAAAAAAATTGGTGATTCGTTACAGTGCCGCAAATAAAATTCCCAGCATTGTCGATTCTCGCTATAACATCGGCAGTTTTAACGGAGTCGGTTTTGTCAAACAGAACGATTCGGAGCTTGCGAATTTTGTCGGTCATTCAGTCAACGATATGACTTCACTCATTGCGGCGGGGACGGATCTTTTGAGCAAATTAAATGCAAACGGCGTTTTGATTACGCGCGGTGAACTTGGAATGAGTTTGTTTGAACGAGGCGGCGCGGTTCATCACATTCCCGTGACGGACAAGAGCGAAGTTTTTGACGTTTCGGGCGCGGGCGATACTTGCGTTGCGGCGTTTATGCTGTCGATTGCGGCGGGCTTGACTGCGCCGGTTGCCGCGCGGGTTTCAAATTATGCGTCGGGAATTGCCGTCAGAAAAATGGGAACGGCTACCGTCAATATCGTCGAACTTGGAAATGTTTTGGAAAAAGCCAGATAAGTTTATAAAAAAATCTCCTGCAAGAAAATTTTTGCGGAGATTTTTTTATTTTGCAAACAAAAAAGACTCCCGATTTTTTCGGAAGTCTCTTTAAGTTGAGAAAAATTTTTTTTATTTGGGCGAACTGATAATAAGCGCGATAAAAATCAAATCTTCGTCGCCGATGTTTTCGATGCCGTGAGAATCGCCGTCCGCGCAAAAAGTAGTGTCGCCGGGCTTGACCTCATAATTTTCGTTATTGTCGGTGTAAAGAGCCTTGCCCTGCAAAATGTGATAAGTTTCGGTGTTGCCGTTGTGCGAATGGACACCGAGCGAAGAGCCTGGCGGAACAACGACTTTCGCGAACATACCGCACTGCCCGACCATTTCTTTTTGCGTCAAAAGATGAGTGATGTAAATTTCGCCCTTGCCGCCGGCTTTGTTTTTCGCCGTGACGGTTTCGCTTTTTATAAGAGCCATGAAAAAAATCTCCCTTCAGTCGATTTTTTTAGTTGTAAGAGAAAAGTTATAAGTAGCAAGTCAATTTTTCGCTTTTCGCTTACCACTTAAATTACAGTTCAGCCAAAAATCTTTTCAACGCGTCTTGCCAAGTCGGCAGGCGTTCAAATCCTGCGTCGTCGAGACTTTTTTTGCTCAATCGGGAGTTGAAAGGTCTTTTTGCAGGCGTGGGATAATCGACGGTTTGAATCGGCTCGACTTCAACTTTTTTGCCCGCCTGCTTGAAAATTTCTTTCGCAAATTCCGCCCAACTGCAAAAGCCTTCGTTCGTTGCGTGATAAACACCGAATTTTTCGGTATGAATCATATCGACCAATAATTTTGCAAGGTCGGGCGTGTAAGTCGGACTGCCGCTCTGGTCGTCAACCACGCGAAGTTTTTTATTTTTGTCGGCAAGATTCAACATTGTTTTGACAAAATTTTTTCCGTTTATGCCGAAAACCCAACTCGTCCGCACGATAAAATAATTTCTCAAGATTGTTTCGACTGCATTTTCTCCGAGCAATTTACTTGTGCCGTAAGTGTTGACGGGATTTTTTTCATCGCCGGTTTCGTAAGGCGTGCGACCGTCTCCGCCGAAAACGTAATCCGTGCTGACATAAATCATTTTCGCGCCGACTTCTCTGCAAGCCTCCGCAATTCTTCTTGCGCCGAGCCCGTTCACCGTGATTGCGGTTTCCGCCTCGCTTTCGGCTTTATCGACGGCAGTATACGCCGCGCAATGAATAACCGCGTCAGGTTTTTTTTCAAGGATGAAATTTTTCGCGCCGTCTTCGGTCAACAAATTTATTTCTTTTCTTGTCGTGGCGATAAATTTTTCTCCTCGACGTTCAAGTTCTTTTGCAACGTCAAAGCCGAGTTGCCCCGTCAAACCCGTAACCAAAATCATTTAAAAATTTTTACCTCCGTTAGAAATTTCCTCGATGTCTTCGGGATGCTTTTTGATGTATTCGATATATTTGTTGTATTCGTCCTCAAAAGATTTATCTTCCGCCGCCGCAAGTTGAAAACTCATCATTGCAACCGCGTTGATACGCGCAATTTCGTGAGCCGAGAAAGTTTCAACCAAACGCGAAACAGTACGCGCCGTTTCGTCCAAAATTTCGCGGTCAAAAGTTGCGAAACGATTCAACAAAAGCATATCAAACATCTGCTGTTCCAAAGGCGACCAGCCCAAAGCAATTCCGGCATTTGAGCGCGGATACTGTCCGTGTATGTCAATTTCTTCGTCTGCTTCGCCAATATCGGGAATATACATTTCTTCTTCGTCGTCAAAAATCGGTCTTCCCATAAAAATCCCTCCAAAAATAATTTCTTCGGCAGTATAACACTTAAACGCACTTAAAGGCAAGGATTTTTAAAAATGTTCGTCGGCAATTAAATTTAGCTGCGCGGCAATTTCGGAAAAATTTTTGTTCAAGTCCAAAGTTTTTACGCTGATTTTATTTCCGCTCATTTGATAAACGCAATCCGGCTGAATTTTTTCGTCAGTCCGCGCATAAAGCAACATTCCGGAAATTTTTTTGTCGGAATTGTGAGCAAGGTTTTTGACGTAAGTAAAAATTTGATATAAGTTGCCTGAATGAATTTTTTGAGAGTTAAATTTTTTTTGCGTCGTGCGAGAATAAAATTTTGCGTCGATTATCAAAATTTTTTCTCCCTGCGAAAGTGTAACGTCGGTTTGCATTGTCGGCAAAAGATTTTTAAAGTCGTCATCCAATGCCCAAGAAATTCGCGTTGTCGAAGTTTTTATCTGCGGAAAATGTTTTTGATAATACGCAAGCAAAAATTTTTCGTACAGCCAAGAAAGTTCTTTTTCGTCGAGGAAAGATTTTAATTTATATTCGCCCGCGTCCGTCGAAAAAATCATTCCGTTCAAAATCAACCTGCAAACATTTATCAATATTCGGTAAGACTGATTATTTTTAGAGAAATGAATTTTATTCCAATCAATAGAAGTCGGCGAAATTTTTTCAATGCCGGAAAAAAATAAAATCTCTTTTTTCAGCGCGACTTTATATTTTTCGTCAACATCTTTGTGGCGTAAAAGAAAAATCGCCGTCGTTTTCAAAATTTGATTCAACAAATTATTTTCTGAAAGTTCGTCGTAACTGCAGAAAATTTTTCGTTGCCCGGAAGTCAAATTTTTTATCGTGCCGTTCATTTCGATTTTTCCGCGCAGAGTCGAAAGATTTTCAGAACAATTTATATATTCGCGATAAAGTCCGCGCTTTAACTGTCTGCCGATTCCCTTCGACAAAATTGCGGCAAAAAGGTTGTGAATATTTTCGAACTCTTCAGCAGAAAAATTTTTCATTTCGTCGAATTTTAAATTCGTGAAGGCGTAGGCAAGCATATAATAAATATTTTTTATGAAAATGTTGCCGTACTTAATCATTGAATACACCGCGCAAAATATTTTCTTGCTCCTGCAAAGTCGTCGGGTCGTCGAAATAATATTCTTGCAACAGCGGCAAAATTTCATAATCGACAATCGAGCGCAAAGTTTTTTCGTCGCAACTTTCAAGGTTGCAAAAATAACTGTGACCGATGCAAAAACCTTTTCCGAGAGAATTATCTTCGGAAATTTTTTTGTTGAGAATTTTAATTTTTTCGATGAGCTTGTCAAAAATTGCTGTTGAGTGAGGATTGATATTTTTTGAAGCCGTCGGAATCGAAGGCGGGATTCATTTCAAAAAAACTGAATCGGCGGCGCAGCGCGTAATCGATAATCGCCAATGAGCGGTCGGCGGTGTTCATCATTCCGATAATAAAAAGATTTTCAGGCACGGAAAAATTTTCTTCGGGTCTGTAAGCAAGTTTCATTTTTTCCTTGCCGCGCTTATCGGCTTCAATTAACATCAAAAGTTCGCCGAAAATTTTGCTCAAGTTGCCGCGATTTATTTCGTCGATAATGAAGAAAAATTTTTGATCGGGATTTTCTTCGGCTTTTTTGCAGAAGTTGTAGAAAATACCTGTCCGCAACTCAAAATTATTTTCGGTCGGCTTGTAACCCATAATAAAATCTTCGTAAGAATAATTTTGATGAAACTGCACGAACTCAATTTGATTTTCGTTTTTTTCGCCGATAATCGAATACGCCAGACGTTTCGCCGCAAAAGTTTTTCCGACATTTTTACGTTCAAGAAGATTTATCAACAAATTATATTTTTCTTCGCTGATAAAAACTTCGGACAAAAAATCTTCTTTAGTGTAGGAATTAAAATTATTTGGAATGAATAAATTCCTGTCGGCTTCTTCGTTTAAAAATTGAGAATATGCGCTCAATGCGGAAGTCAAAGCATAATGTTTGATTTTGTTAACGGCTGTGAAGTGAGGATTTGCTTTAATTTCCTGTAAAATATCTCTAAAATCTTCAGGCAATGTTATGTCTAAAATAGAATTATTTATGCGCATTTCGAGCCAGCTTGTTAAATTTTTTAAAGTGCTGACATAAGAATTTATAGTATTTTGTTCTAATCGGTTAATCTTCAAAAATTCTCTAAAATTTCTTTCGTTGACAAACATAAAAACTCCTCACAAAATTTTCTGCAAATCCTCACTGCGATAAGTAAAATAATTTTCGTAAAAATAGCTCGCGTCGAGACCCTTCATAAAAATTTCTCTGTCAAAAATTTTTTCGGTCAGCGCGGCGAAGAGAATTTTTTTTATTTCCGCGTCGTCAATCGGACTGCGCTCCATTGCCCGCAGATAATTATTTTTATCGACCTTCCGCCAGTCGATAACTTTTTTGAGTGCGTTTTTTAAAATATCGTCAAGCCAAAGTCTCATACTTCGCCCGTTGCCTTCGCGGAAGGGATGCTCCACATTCATTTCAACATATTTTTCGATAATATCGTCAAAATTTTTCGGCGGCATTTTTTCGATATTTTTTAAAGCGTCTTGAAGATAAAGCGCGGAAGCAAAACGAAAATTTCCCTTTGAAATATTCACG
>CAJOCT010000093.1 GCA_905236725.1 uncultured Selenomonadaceae bacterium
TTTCTTCCGCAGAATTTTCTTGAGTGGCTTCCCGAATAAATTTGTCGCGATTTTCGGCGGTATCGAAAAGAAAACTGTTCTTTTGTAAACCAAATCTGCTGTAACTTCCGCCGTGTTTTTTTGCAAGTTCCAAAAGTTTTCGCCATTGTGTGCCGTCAACTTTTTCAATGAGTTTTGCACTCGGAATTTTTTCACCTGTTTTTGTGTGCGTGAACTCTCCGACTTCAAATTTTTCTTGCGTGGAAGTTTCGGAAATATTTTTCTCATCAGAATTATTTTCATCGGTCGGCTCTTGAATTTCTTCATAAATATTTTCTTCGGAAGTTTCTTCAACAGAATTATTTTCGGATTTTTCGCCCTTGAGTTGCTCCTGAATTTCTGAAAGGCGTTTTTCCGCCGCGTCAAGTTCTTCCTGCTTGTCAAATTTTTTGTCAATTTCTGTTTTGAGTTGCGCGATGTTGCTAAGGTCAAATTTTAAAGTTTTCTCGTTTTCCGAAAGATTTTTTTCGATTCCCTTATTTATAAAATGCTCCATTGATTGAATTGAACTGTCAACGGGATATGCGCCGTGATTTTCCAGTTGTACAAAAACTCTTTTATCAACAACTTCCACGACTCCGCCGTTTTGAGCGTGAGTGATTTCTGCACGAGCAAAAATATCAAATCCGCCGATTTCACCGATTTTTGTCCGCGAAAGATTTTTAAAATTGTGAAGAATATTTTCAAATTCAGTGTTTGCCTCGCCGCGTTTTGTGAAAGTTTTGTCGCCAAGTTTAATTTTAAAATCCTCACCGGCAGTATTTTTCTTTTCTTCGATGTCAGCTTTTAAATTTTTAATGCGACGTTGGATTTCTGAAACTTCATTTTCATAAATGCGAAGATTCCATTTATGTTCGTCTCTCTCCTGATTGAAAATATGTCGCAAATATTGCAAACGTCTGACTTGCGAAGAAATTTTTGCCTGTTCGCTCATCAAAGGATTTTCGTAAGCAGTTGACGCAATTTCTTGATAATCTGCAGACGCTTTGCTTACGTCCTCAAGTTCGTTAATTGTCGGGTCGCCGCGCATTAAAGAGTCAATCATACTTGCTTTTTTCGCAACTTTTTCCCACATATTCGCATCGAAACTGCCTTTTGTCGTGTAAGTAAAAATTTCAACTTCCGAATTTTGATTTCCGTTTCGTAAAATTCTGCCTTCGCGCTGTTCAATGTCTCGCGGTCGCCACGGGCAGTCTACGTGATGAAGTGCTACAAGATGTTTTTGGAAATTTGTACCCGCGCCCATTTTTGACGTTGAGCCGATAATAACTCTGATGTCGCCTTCATTTACTCGGTTGAAAAGGTCTTGTCGTGCATTCGCGTTTTTTGCCTCGTGAACAAATGCAATTTGATTGGCAGGGATTCCGCGTTTAACCAAACCGCGCTTGATTCTGTCGTAAACAGAAATTTCGTCTTGTGAAGTTTCTTCGCTCAATGCCTCGTCTTCGGCGGAAAGTTCTTCTGCATCATCTTTTTTGCCTTTTGGCGTTGATAAATCCAAAAAAACTAACTGCGTACCTTTAACGTCGGCAGTTTCCTTGTATTTTTTGAAAAGACAGTTGCAGACGGCATCAATTTTCCCGCCCGCCTCTGATTCGGAAAGTGACGGGTCGATCAATCGCATATCCAATGACGCTTTTCTGAAATCTGATACTATTTTCAAGAAATTGTCTTCAGTCGGGTCAACTCTGCCGCTGTGAACTGCCTCCGCACGTTCCAAAAGTTCTTCCTTAAATTTTTTGAAAGCCTCTGTCGGTTCAATCGATATGCGAGTATATTCCTCGTTTTTCAATTTCGGTAAACTTTTTTGCAGGTGCGGCAAATGCTCTATCATTTTTATGTCAGCGAATTTCCTGAACATTTTCATAAGAGATTGCAAATTTGTCAAATTTAATCTTGTAACCGTTCTGAAACCGTTTCCGTCGGGGCTTACTTCTTGGTCGTCAGCCTCTTTGCAAAAAGTTCCTGCCCAAGCGTCAAAAAACTTGCAATTTTTTTCTTCAAGTGTCGCCGAATCAAGATAACGTTGCATTGTGTAAATTTCATTTAGAGTGTTGGAAATTGGCGTACCCGTTGCAAAAACCACTCCGCCGCAGTTTCTTTGCCTTGCAAGCCATTGAGTTTTGACGTACATATCAGTCGAACGTTGAGCGTTTGAAGTACTTACTCCGACAACTTTGTTTCCTCGTCCGGCGTATTTTGTCTGAAAACCAAGATTTTTGAACATATCCGCTTCGTCAACAAAAATTTGGTCGATTCCCAACTCTTCAAAAGGAATCACGAGTTCTTTTTTCTCCGCATTTATGTCACGTGCCAATTTCTGTTTCAAATTTTCAATGGCGTTTTCAAGATTTTTTTCAAAACGCTTGTTAAATTGTATTTGAGAAAGGTCGGAAGATGTGACGAACGCAGGATTTGTTTTAGTTGCCTTAGCAAGTGCCAGAGATTTTTTTGCTTGCTCAAGAATTACAATTTGTTCCTCATAAAATTTATTGTAAGTTTCGGGCGACATCGGCAAGCGAATAAACATATCGTGCGAGCAAATAATTCCGTCCCAGTCGTTCATTGCAATCTGCGAAAGTGCTTTTCTCCGCGCTGTAAGTCGGGCATTCCTCTGCGCCTCAGTCTCTTTTTCTGCGGATTTTTTCTTTTTGGCATCATAATTTTTGTCTTGAACTTTTTGAGAAGAAATTTTTTCGTCGAAGTTAATTTCAACTTTTGTCTCTTTTAATTCGTCCGCCGTCAAAATTAACAGTTTCGCGTCAGGATATGCTGTTAAAAATTCGCGTTCAAATTGTTTTAAAATATTCGGCGGTACAACAAAAAGCGGCTTTTTAATCAAGCCTATTCGTTTCATTTCCATTGCGCCGACTTGCATTGCCCACGTTTTTCCCGCACCCACGCAATGAGCCATTAAAGTATTTCCGCCTTGCATCATTCGCCAGATAATATCTTTTTGGTGCGGGTAAAGTTTATTTTTAACAGAATCGTTCAAGCCGGGAAAAGTTAAATGCGAGCCGTTATAAGTCCTCAAAACTTCGCTGTTGAAAATTTTATTGTAAGTTTCCAGTAAATCTTTTTTGCGTTCTTCGTCTGTCCAAATCCATTTTTCAAATTCAGATTTAATTTGTTCGATTTTTTCTTTGACTGCGGCAGTTTTAATCGGGTCGATTTTTTTATCTTTAGTGACAACAGGAGTATTTTTATTCATTGCCGCCTCAAGCAAATTTATAAAATTCCACTTCGTATCCGAAACGCCCCAAGTATAAGAATTTTTCGGATTATAAATTGCTCTTTCAGGTTCAACAATCCAAGTTCCGAGTATGTTGTCATATTTTACCGTCCCGTCAAATTCGTCAATCATATGACGGATAAAATCCTCGTAGTATTCGGAATTTATCCACGGTGCGCCGAGATGTGGCGAAATTTCTTTTTCAGTTAAATCTATTGGCTGAATTTTTTCAAGTGCCTCAACATTTCTTTTAAATTCGGGATTATTTTTCGCCGCCTCTTTTGCAAACTGTAATTTTTCTCTGACGTTGCCCGATAAATATTCTTCCGCAAGTTCCTGCAAATTTGTTTCGGGATTTTTATAAACCAAGTCGCCGAGTTCTTTCGCTATCTCATTTTCACTTTTACCCGTCAAATTTTGCATATAGTCCATATCGACACGCCCACGCATTGAAAGAGATACACTCAATGCATCTTTCGAGTTATCGACAAAAGTAATTTCAGTAATTGCGCTTGCCGTCCGCTTATAAAAAATATCTCCCTTGCTTGCCGATTCAGTTTTGCTTTTCTTGTCAGTTTTGTAATTTTCAGTAGCCGCAACTCGTCCGAAATTCGGGTCAACACTCAAAACTTTAAAATTTTTAGGGGAATTTAAATAGCCGTGATTTTTTACAAAGCTGTCGTAATTTTGATTTAATTTCTTGCGAAGGTCTGAAAGTTTTTCATCGGTAGTTTTGGGCGAAAGTTGTGCGTTTAAAACATTGTCGAGAGATTGTTCAAGCGAAATAAAATCTTTAACAACGCCTTGATTATTTTTCGGAACTTCGACAAGTTTTCCGTCAACTTTTTGTACAACTTTTCCGTCGTGAATGCTGAAAGAGTTTTCATATTGAGTTGAATTTGCCAATGCCACAAAAGTATTTTTCAACGTGTCTTGCATTTTATTTTGAACAGGTACAAAAATATCTTTCGGCAGTTTACTCATCAAGTTGGACAATTCTTTGGCAACATCGCGGTCTTTCCCGTCAAGTGCGAGACGATTTTCGCCTTGATACAAGGTGTCAACTTTCGGAGTGCCGAGCATATTTTCGGGATGATTCTGAAAATATTCATTGATTGGCAGTCTGTAAGTGTGTGTAAAATCGCCCAGCTTATCTTCAACATCGATAATTCCAATTTCGCTCCAATCTTGTACATATTCTGAAGGCTTTTTCGGGTCAAGGCGTTTTTGCAAAATTAAAAGGTCTGTCGTCACCGAAGTTGCCGCATTTTTCTCGAAACTGTTGCTCGGAAGTTTGAACGCCGCAATTAAATCTGCCTTGCCGTTCAATTCGGCGCGAAGTTTTTTTACTTCGGGACTTGAAGTTTGCATTGTATTCGTTGAAGTTATAAACGCCACAAGTCCGCCCGGTCTGACTTTATCCATTGCCTTTGCGAAAAAGAAATTGTGCAGGAGATAGCCTTGCTTTTTATAATCGGGGTCGTTGTAAATTCTTACTTGACCGCTGAACGGAACATTTGAAATTGCCAAGTCAAAATAATTGTTCGGCAGTTTTCTTTCCTCAAATCCCATTACATCAACCGCCGCTTTTTGATAAACTTGCTTTGCAATTCCGCCTGTCAAAGTGTCTTTTTCAACGCCCGTGAGTTCACTTTTCGCCGCGATTTCTGAAGGCATTGTCCCAAAGAAAATTCCGCTGCCCATTGACGGGTCTAAAATCCTTCCGCCCTTGAAACCAAGTCTTTTTAAACCTTGCCAAATTGCCTCTGCGATTTTCGGGTCTGTGTAAAAGGCGTTTGTCATTGCCGCTCTCGCCGATTTATATTCTTCGTCTGTCAAAATTTCTTTGAGTTGACTGTTTTCTTTCTGCCAATTTTTATTGTCTGTGAAAACATCTGCCAAAGTTCCCCAGCCGTTAAACTTCGCCAAAATTTTTTGTTCACTCGGAGTAGCTTTTCTGCCTTCGCTCTCAAGCTGTTTCAAAAGTTTTATCGCGTCAAAATTTTGTTTGAATTTTGTTTTTAAACCGCCTTCACCGATTCCGCTGTCATCTTCGATTTTGAAGTTGTGTCCCGAAAATTCTACATTCGGAGCATTCTCAGAAACTCTTGAACTTCCGCGCTCTGCTCTCTCGGCGGGTTGTACATTTGCCGAAGTTCCTCTTGCGCCATTTCCTGCGCCAGTTCGTGCGCTTGAAGTTCCTGCACTCGGTACTGATACGGGTCGTGAGTTTTCGGCATTTGTTCCAGCAACGTTTTCTCCAGATTCGCCTTCAGTTTGTCGTTGTTGTCCAGAATTTCTTTCAGAAATTTTATCGTTCCCTTCCTGCCGTGTTTTTTCATCAGCTGATTCGCGTAACTCGGATTCCCGAATTTGATGTCCTCCAGCAGTCCTTCCGCTCTCTCCCAATTCTCCGCGCTCATTTTCTATAACTCCCTCATTTCCAAAATAAATTTGTGTTGCTTTGAAAAAAGTTTCTTTATCTGAATTATTTTCAAAAATAAATGCCCATTCTGCAGACTCAAATTTTTCACCATTACATTTTTCCGCCAATTCCGCAATATTTTTCTTAACAGTCGATGAAGACTTTTGATTGTCCGCCCTATAAAGAAAAACAATCGAATTTTCGCCTTCGTCAAATTCACTCAAATATCCTTTCGGGGCAGTTTTTCCTTCAAGTCCTGCCGCTTTGAGTGCTTCCCTCGCTCGTTTTTTGATTTCAGAATTATTTTTTCCTGCAGAATTTTCGTCGAAAAGATTTTGCTCAATGTCAGAATTTTCCTTGCCGCCCTGTTCAGTTTGTGTTATATTTTCCGCAGAAGACTTGTCTATGGTCGGAATGCCGTCATCGGTTTCGGTGGCTTGCGCCGAATGTACGGGCAAGTCATTTTTATTTTCATTGCCACTCGTAATATTATGATTGTAGTATCTATTGCCGTTTGTGTCGGTAAAAATCGTTATATTAACGTCTTCAATTTTTCCGTCAATTTCGGCGGTGGAATGTAAATAACTGTACTGGGACGCATTGCGTTTGTCTTTTAAATTTTCTTCAGCGGTAACTTTGTCAGCTTTTTCAATGAGTTTGGGAAGATGTTTTACGAGTAAAATTTTTTGTTTCTGTGCGCTACTCGAACCCATTTTGTTGAGTCCAATATTTGTGAACATTATGACATCGTCTGTTAATTCAACTTCGCCGAGAATAGGATTCCTAACGCTTGTCCCTCTCAAATGCTGTTTATAAAATTCTTTTGCCTTGTTGCGAAGTTCCTTGATGTCAGCATATTCGCCAAATTCGTCGCCTGT
>CAJOCT010000094.1:0-1563 GCA_905236725.1 uncultured Selenomonadaceae bacterium
CGTTTCATAAAAAATTTTAAATCCGCAAATAACTTTAAATTTCTGTGACAAAAATTGTTTTATTGAACTGACTTTGAAACCCGAAAAATCAGAAATAAATTTCGCGCAATCTCCAAGACTTTTAAAGTAAAACGTTTGACTTCCGTCGCTGATTGTAACGGCTTTTCGATTAAAGTTTAAATCGCTCCAAAGTCTCGATTCAGCCATTTTAACCGCCACCCGCTCCCAAATTATCAAAATCAGATTTTACATTGTGCCATTCGTCGCGTTTATCCGATTCAGGTACTAAAACTGGATTGCCCGGCGGTTTTTGAATTACCTCCGATAACCATTCTGAAATTTTTTTCTTGCCGAAAGTTTTTTCAAGCGCGGTTAATCCGAGAATTTCTTGCGGCTTCCAAATTTGATTATCCGATCCGCCGTTAGCTTTTAAAATCGACGCGGCTTTTTCTTCATCAATAATTTTTCTGACGCTTCGACCTTCGACGATTTTAAAACCTTTCCAATGTTTATTTTTCTCGATAGCTTCTTTCAGCGCAAAATCCTTGACGTTATTCAACCATTTAATGATTGAGTCGGCTCGTCCGAGAATTTGAGAAATTTCATCATCGGATAACAAGTCCGGGTCATCAAAATCATCTTTGACAACTTCCAGCTGATAATCTGCGAAATGTTTGCAAACATTCGCGGCTTTGCAAAATTTACAATGTTCTCCCGCCTTAAATTCGCCTTCGCCTTTAAAAGCAAGTTCTGCAATGCGTTTAACTTTTTCACCCCACTGCAGAAGTTCTTCAGTTGATAAAGTTTCGCCGGATAATCCGCCGTTTCGCGGTTGCACTATGGTAACCGTTACCTTTTCGATTTCATACAGAAAATTTAATTCGGAATATGCACCGAGTGCGTAAAGTCGAAGTTGCGGATTATTTTTTGCGTCGACTTTGACCCCTGCACCGTATTTCAAATCGCAAATTTCCATCGTGCCGTCGGCTATGATAATTGCGTCGGCGTGTCCGTATCCCTGCGGCACGTAATCCGATATATCAACTTTTTGCTCCAAAAGCAGAGCCGCGCCTTTGTCAATTTCCTTCGCCTTCAAAAATTTATCCATTACGACGTTTGTATATTCCTCGACGTATTCTTCCAACCCGAAACTGTAAAATTTATTTTCTTTCAGCTTGGAAATTTCTGCAGAAAATTCTTTGTCGTCGATTTCTTTGTTGAAATGCGAAAGATTTATTTCGGCAAATTTATGCGCGAATGTTCCTTCCTCTGCGACCTCGCTCGAAGTGTCGGGAAACTTTTCTTCAAGTCGTGCGGACGGCGGGCAATTCACCCACCTGTGAGCGGCACTCGGTGCCAATATTGCGTGACTCATAACAATTTTTTCATCCTATCCAATACTTCTTGCGCCTTATCGTCCGACAAATCCGAAAGTTTTTTTACCCCGTAGTCATTTCTGAGAATACTTTTAAGCTCACTTGAAAGATTTTTGCCTTTGCTCTCAAAAGTAATTTGTTTTAACTCAGTTTCGATTTTCTCGCGGATTTCCGATTTCTCGGCATC
>CAJOCT010000094.1:1707-12564 GCA_905236725.1 uncultured Selenomonadaceae bacterium
GCGTTTGTACTATTTTCGCGTACGTTTGAAGGATAAAGCACAATGCCCGAAAATCATTTTCATCGGCACAAGCTATATCCGTCTGCTCAAGTTCAACTATGATTTTCATTTCATTTCTCCTTTCACGGATTCCGAGTCACGTTTTATCTTTTTCAATTTCCTTAACGACCTCCTGCATAACTTGATACGAATACCAATTCACCATTGTCCAAAACATAAAATTTTCAAGATAGCCGCGCGGCATATTGTTTGAGCAATCTTTCAATGACTTTTTCGCCGCCTTATCCGCAATCTCAAATGCTGATGGAGAGTTTTCCTTAAAAAGTTCGATAATCCTGAAATCGTCGCCCATTTTGCGCCCCCTCAATCGATAATGACGTTGTAGCAGTCCGAAATGGTCCAAACTTTGGCATAAATTTCATTCGTGACTTTACCCGTTGCGTAAACGATAACCCCGCCGATTATCCTGACTTCAAGAAAACGTTCAAGTCTTTCGGCAAATTCCGCGATTGCAGATTTCTCCATTTTTCGGCAATCGAACTTCAGCGCAACGGGATATTTTCTGTGGATTTTTTCCTCATACATAAATCTTAACTCCCGTGATATACTTTTTCTGAAAGGAAGGATTCTTATGTTTGAAAGTACCTCTGACAAAATTCTTCGGGTCTTAATCGACAACGACAGCGTTTTGGATATTTCAGAAAAAATTTCTTGTATCCAAAACGCTTTACCCAAATTGGCACAATCTCAAATTGATTCTGCCATAACCGACTTAAGCGATAAGAATTTAATCAAAACCGTTTACGCTGACGGGAAACTTTTCTTTTTGAAAGTTCAGCCTTATGCACTTTCCCGCCTTACCGATAAACGTGATTTTAAAATCTTTAACTTCAAATTGGATTTAATCGAAATCGCTTTCGGTTACGGTCTCGGATTCATTTCCGCTTGGTTACTTAAGTAACCAAATGCAACTGAACCAACCGAGCCAAAATCCTGCCGTTATCAATAACCCGTCTTTCACAATGCGGATTAAAATTTTCACTGTTTCACCGCAGACCAGTCGTAGCTGTCACCGATAACGCGAATTTCCTCTTTATAGTCGCCGTCAACTACAATCGGATTTATTTCTCGCCCGAGCCAAACTGCGAATGCCTTACGAGAATCATCAGCATTAAAGACGCTCTCGGGAATTTGTTTTCTAAAATATTTTTCGGCTTTTGCCTGAACGAGCGGAACAAATTCTCTTTGTCCGTTACTGATTTTTTCGAGCCAATCTTGCATAGTTTTATATTCGATTTTCGGGATGTCGACACGCTTAACTCTCGCGTGATCGGACGGTTCATCTTCCGCGCTTAAAAACTTATCAATTTTAACCGTCAAATGAACAAGAAATCTGCGGAATTGCCTAATTTCTGCAAGCATATTGGGAGTATCTGCAGTCGACTTCTTAAAAAAGTCTTGCAACGAAACGTAACTGTCCAAATGTCGCAATGCCTCATAACTTTGCCTGTAAAAGTTCCCCGCCTCATAGTAGCTTTTTAAAGTTTTCTGACGTTCTTCAAGCTCTGCGAGTTTCGCCTTTGTCGCCTCATAGTCGGCAGGTTTTTCAACCGCCACTTCGAGCGGGCGATTCTGCAACTCTTTCAACTCCGCCTGAAGTTTTTCATATTCGGTCTTGATTTCCGACAATTCTTTTTTCATCGGCTCATAGTCCGCCGGAGCAACTTCAACAGTCGTCGTCTTGACGTTATTTTTTTCGCGCAAAAGTTCATTCTGCGATTCGTCGTATTTGTCCTGAAGTTCTTCGATTTGCTCTTGCATATTGGCGTAATCCGCCATTATTTGAGAATACCGTTCTTGATCCGCTTTTTGAGCGTCAACCAACTTCATATTTTCTTGACTCAAATTTTCCATTTGTGCATCGGCAAGTTCATTAGCCGCCTTATATTCGTCACGTTCTTGCTCCGCCTGTGCAATTTTCGCCTTCCAATCGGCGATTTCGGCTTTCAGATTTTTAACCGTCATATCTTCAACGGGAGTACCTTCAGCCGCCTTCGCCTCAATGAATTTTTCCTCTTCACCTGCGGGAAGTGCGAGCAAATTCAACATTTGAGAATACCCCAAATTACCAAACGTTTGGTAATTTGACCCAAACCGCTCAGCAATAGACATAAAATTTTGCGCGGATTGCCTTTTCAGCTTGAAATTTTCCTCAAGCCACTTAGCCCATTCGCCATGACCGACTTGCTCTTTTGCCTCAATCAAGCACTTCCCGATTTCTACCGCGTGACCTGCCATTTGCCCCAAGTGAAATTTAATTTCCACTTTCAACTCCGACAAAGATTTTTTCTGAACCTCCTGCCGTGTCACAGGATCGACATTTGCGGGATTGCCGATTTTCACGGGATTTAACGCCGCCGACAAATTCTGCGACATCGTCATTTTTTTCTCCTCCGCCGTCATAAAAACCACTCCTTCAGAATTCTAATTTAATCATATTTAGAAATTAAAAAAAATCTCGTCGTACGGGAATTCAAGATATTCTGAAATTTTTTTAGCCTGTTCGATGGTCGCAATACTCGGCGTTTCCTCAATTTTTCTATAAGTTTGAATGTGTATACCGAGCAAATTTGCCATTTCTTCTTGAGTTTTATCTTTCAAACGACGTGCTTGCCTTAAACTCAGCCGCATCTTAAAACCTCCTCGCTCAAAAATTTGTTGTTTATTTTAATCTAATTAAATCATACTGTCAACATTTTATTGTTTTGCTTTTTTGTCAAGTTGAAAAAAATCCACTTTTAATATAGAATTGCTATAACTTAAGCAGGGAGGTGTTAGGAGTGTCGATCGGAAAAAATATCAAAAAATTGAGAGAACAGCATCATCTTTCGCAACAAGATTTAGCCGCTATTGCAGGGGTATCAGATAAGACCGTTTCAAGTTGGGAAACCGACCGAGCAAATCCCCGCATGGGTCCAATTCAAAAAATGGCGGATTATTTCAATATCCGCAAAAGCGATATTATTGAGTCTGTTACGGTAGATTTTAACTCGTTACGGGATGTCAATAAAAACGAAACACTGCTTAGCACTGATGAAAAAAAAATAATCGCTGATTTTCGTGGGTTAGATTTATTCCAACAACAAACTATAATCAATATAATAGCTTTTCTTAAGAATCAAGCCGCAAATGCCATCCCTGAAGTAATTCAAAACAATCAAAACGGGCATAATTTTTTTAATTCAAACGGCAATAATTTTACGAATGTAAATAATTGAATCTCTTGCGAAAAATTTGCAAGAAACTCGTTTTAGTTGGGGGATGATTTTATGGCGTTTTTTCAAAATATTTTAAATGCAGTTAAATCTTTGATGAGTGACAACTCCGTTTCTGCAACTGAAACAAACACTCAAAATTCAGCAACGATAAGCGAATCAACTCCTGAAAAAATTACAACCCGAGAAAATACGCGGGGTATCAATACCGCGCAAAAATATTGTTATTTTTGTTGCTCATATTCTGATCCTAAAGAAAAATTTTGTTCTAATTGCGGCTTACCTCTGCCCGAAAAAAATTATAAAAACGTTGACGCTAGCCGTTCTGCCGGAGAAATGGTGATAAACATCAACGCCATAGTCGAAAATTTAGAAAACGGAGCTGAAGAACCTGTACCGCTTCCTATCAAAACTCATTCGGGAAATACTTTGCGCATAAAGCCGATATTAACGAAACGCGATTTTGTCAAATATTACCCTGACAGCCAAAATATAATTAGCGGACAGTGCTCACTTGATAAATTTACGGTAATTGATTTTGAGACTGCCAATATGTATCCTGATTCCATATGCCAAATGGGAATAGCCGTTGTAGAAAACGGCGAAATTGTCGAAACCAAAAATTATTTTATACGTCCGCCGTACAATAATTTTAAAAATTCGGATTTGCATGGAATTACTTTAGCTGACGTAAAAGACGCAGAAACTTTCGCAGAATTATGGGCAGAGATAAAAATTTTCATCGAAAACAGACTTGTCGGTGCTTACAACGCCAATTTCGATATAGGCTGTCTGTTGGCAACTTTAGAAAATTTTAAAATCGAGCCACCGAATTTTGCTTATTTTGATATTCTTCAAAATGCCAGAAATATTTTAAGTGGACAAGGTATACGGACTTTTAAATTGAGTAACGTGGCAAGAAAATTGAAAATTAAACTGAAACATCATGACGCTTCAAGCGATGCCGTTGCCGCCGCACAAGTTCAGCTGAAATTAGGCATGTCGGATGCTTTTAGTTTTATGTTTTCCGAGCAAAAAAATCATTATGAAACTATGGCTCATTTACTTGTTGGAGACGACATCATAAAATTTGTAAAAGATATTTTGAACGAAAAAACCGCTGAAGAAATTGGCGATTACCGCACACTAGCCCAAAACAGGGGAAGCGATAAAGCTAAATGTTTCAAATTTAAAGGGGCTGTTTTTGAAAAATTCGGATTTAAAAAACCTGCCTTAGATCGATATAGAATGGCTTACGAATTAAATGAAAAAGTTGGTGTTAAGGGGAAAATTCAAGTACTTGAAAAGGAATTGAAAAAATAATTTTTGGTATCTAAGAAAATCGGTTAGGGGGGTATCGCAATGAGAAAAATGTATCGTTTACTCGATGACGTCGAACAAAAAGAAATTAGTGGGCATCTCGAATACGTTTTCAACAAAAAATTTTTGCAAAACGCGTCATCGAACGTAGCTGGTTAGCAATTCAAAACCTCTTAGAGGACTAGTTTTCTCAATCTTTTCCGCAAAAAAAAACTTTCCTACACACTTCAGTAGGAGAGTTTTTGACAAGTAACGAAGGCAGTATTGTTTCAATAGTGTTTAGCTGGGAGATGACGTTATGGGATTTTTCGACTCCGAAAATAAAAGTTTTCACTCCGACACAGATCAGCTTAAACGTCAGAAAAGTGCTTTAAGTTTAAAGATGGATTCGGTAGATTCGGATTTAAAGATCGGCTCAATTAAAAATTATTCCGTTTCGCTTGAAAATTGCTCCTGCGCGGACTTTGCGCGAAGACACAAACCCTGTAAACATATGTATCGTTTAGCAATGGATTTAGGAATTTTTAAAGTCGGCGAAATAAATTTAGACAACTTCGTAAACGAACCTAAAGCCCAAAAGAAATTTGAAAATCGTCATGTGAATTATGAATATGTAGAATGGGAGGAAATCCCGAAGAATTTTGTAGTTATTGACTTTGAGACTGCTAATCATCGCTTCGATTCCATCTGTCAGCTCGGGCTTGTCGTAGTTGAAAACAACACCATAACGGAAGAAAAAAGTTTTCTGATTAAACCGCCGTATGAGAAATTCAGCAATTCCGATATTCACGGAATAACTTTCGATGACGTGAAATTAGCCCCGACTTTTGATAAATTATGGCCAAATATAAAAGATTATATCGATAATCATACGATTGCCGCATATAATCTTTTTTTTGACTGGAATTGTTTAAATGCAACTTTAGAGCGGTATCAAATTGAACAGCCTAAGTTCCAAGCCTTTGATATTTTAGCTTGTGTTAAACATTTTTACTCTGAACAATATCTCACGCCAAAAAGCTACTCTTTGGTAAATGTGGCTAAAGCATTTGAACTTCAACATAAAGCCCACGACGCTTTAAGCGATGCACATGTTAGCGCAGAAATACAAATTTTAATCAACAACGATTCGTCGGCGATGCAAGCCAATGTGTATATTGCTAATATTTCCACGATACTTGAACGAATAATGAAGAACAACACCCACGAAAATCAAATCGCTTTTTATTGTCAATGCTTATTGGATAAAGAAAACCTCAGTTACGAGAAATATAAAAACTTATTCAAAGTGGTTGAACAAATCGCGGGACAAAACAATTCCGCTTTGCTGTATAAATATTGCGGCTCATTCTATGAAAGATTTAATAAATTGCCGCGAGCCATATCACTTTATAAAAAATCTTCAGAGCTAGATTCAAAAATGAGACTCAAAGCCAAAATTCAGAAGTTAGAAAAAATTCAAAACGTTCGGGGTGCCGCGCAATGAAAAAATTTATTTCGCTTTTTATTTTTGCAATACTACTCTTTAAGGCTTGCGGAAATGAAGTTAAAACTGATGGAACATCCTCAGGCAAGGAGATTCCGAAAGAAGAAAATAAAATTTTACTCGCAGGTTCTTTTTGGGTAGAAAACTCCGATTATATGGCTTTCTTGACTGACGCTTTACGACAAAACGATAAGGAATATCTGCAACAGTTGATAATTGAAAAAAAAGTTTTTTTCGTTGATAAAAACACCCGTGTTAAAAGTTTCGGATATACCGCCGACCAAAATAACGAACTGATAAGTTTTGCGGAAGGACGTTACACAAATAAAACTGGGAGAACGTTAAAAAAATTTTTACTTACGGAGGAGGAGTATCGAAACCGCGAGAAAAAAGCCCGTGAAGAAGTCGTAAGTTTAATAAAAAAATATTTCGATGAGACCGCCGATTATGAAACTATAACTAAGAGTTCCGATTATAACTACATCGACCGTTTTAAGGAATTATGCTCAAATAGAAGTAAGCACTTGGAAAATTTATTCCTTCAAGATAAATGCAACAACGAAATTAGCATCATGCTCAAAAAAGCAAGCGACATAATAGGTGAAAGAAGGAGCGCGATCTTTTACGGATTGCAAGTACTTGAACACACTCAAAAATATTCCCAAGAGCAAGGAAAATCGGTGAAAAAAATTATGCATGAAAATTTAATAAGAGATTTTCAAAAACAGCTGAATAAGAGTCTCCAAAAAGAAAAACAACTCCGACAAGAATTTTTAAGTACCTATGGGTTTTGAGAAAATTATTTAAAGTAGTAAGAGTGATGAGCCGCCGGATGGTCGTCGGCTTTTTTGATTTAAAAAAGGCATTAGCTCAGGCTGATGCTTTTTTATTCTATAGCGATAGAAAAATATAAAATCGGTTTTTTTCTTTTACAATTCCTTTATTTTATAAAAAGTTAAATCATAAGGAGAATGTTAAAAAATTATAAAATAATGTTTTTTACTTTTTTTTTATTTATCTGTCATCGCTTTTTCGCAACTCCAATGTTTGCGGAAAAGCGCATACATTGTTTATATAGTATACAATGTATATAGATTTCAAAAAGAGCCGCGAACCCGCACCACGCTTAGCCCCGTGGAAAGGCGGCGTTGCTTATCAATCATAGCGGCGTTGCCTATCAATCATAGCGGCGTTGCTTATCAATCATAGCGGCGTTGCTTATCAATCATAGCCTAGTGAAAAAATTCACAATACAGGATTTTTAGGGGGGATACGAACAGTGGTGCGGCATAAAAAAAAGGTGTAAAGTCCGTCGAATACAGCAGAGCCTTACACCGATTGGAAAATATCCCCGAGAGTTACACGTCGATGACGATGGAATAAATTTTACCGTCTTTTTTCTCGAAGTGAAAATTTTTGATAATTTTATTTTCAACAAAAAAATTTAAAATTTTAGTAGCGGAGCCCCGTGCGTCATGTCGCGCAGTCCTGTCATCAAAAGGAATGCCGCATTTTTCGCACATGTCCTGAAGCGTGATAATTTTGCGCAGAGGTCTGAAATGTTTATTTTTTGCAGAGCGGTCTTTACTGCCCTTGATTTCAAGGGAACGCCGCAAAAGATAGTGGTTAATTGCAATCGTGCGCGGGGTTGCTCTTACGCTTGGCGCGAGTAAATTTTTCTGGCTATTGATAATTTGGTTTTTCATATCGGCAATGCCGTAGATAATGCCTTTGCTGAGAAAACGAATGGCGGTAACATTTTGCCCGTTAATTGTGGTTTCGATGGATTCGGTCGGCAAAAGATAGCCGCGAAAAACCGCTTTGTCGTTTTCGAAGTCGTAAACCTTTTTGTAAAGAGACTCCTCCATATCGATTGAAATGCGAGTGCTTGCGAGTTTTTCAATGCTTTCCATAATAGCTTTTTTCATATTGTCGTACAAAACGTGACCGCCGCCGAGTTGGTGAAAGATAATGCTCGGAGTGATGAGCTCGTTGCCGTTAGCTTGCTCGGAGATGCAAACGTCGAAAACAGCGCGGTCAAATTCTGTAAATTGAACGTCTTGCCCCGTGCCGTTGGTGAGTGTGACGTAGCTGGCGATTTTTTTTCTGCGGTTTTCGCAAATGATGTCCTTGACAGTTTCGCCCACCTTCAATTCGGATGAGAAAACCTTACCCGAGAGACCGTCAATGGTGATTTTCAAATTGTCGGAGGGGTACTGTTGAATGCCGTTGCCCTTACTCATAAAAAATCAGTCCTTTCAAGTTTGACTAAACCCTGCAAGGCTGATAGAATAGACTTGCCCCGCAGGCGTGTTGAATTGCAATGATTTGATTCTACCAGCGGGTTTTATTTTTGTCAATTTTTAGCCCGCCATCGCTTGCCGTTTCAAAGTCTTTTTCCTCACACGGAATGAAAAAATCGTGAGCGGAAAAATATTTGAAGTAACAATCATAATTAAAGCCCTGCCGATTCTTCAAACATTTGAGATGAATCTGACGGGGTTTTTGTTTTTTAGCCTCGTCGATTTTTTGACGAGTTCCCGAGATATTTGTACAGCTTTTAATTTGATTGACGAGGTTTAACTGCAAGCCCCAAACAACATCGGCAGTAAATTCAATGTTGCCCGACTCTTTGAAACTCTCGAAGGCAATCTGCTGATTGTAATTTTGGCGGTTAAGGGAACTAATGACAATGAAAGTCGTGTTGGTTTCACGCTGAAAAACTTTTAGCTTTCTGACGGTGTCGTCGATTCCGATTTTGATGCCATCTTTGCTTGACGGAATAATTTGCAGATAATCAATGAAAACAATCGGAGATTTAAATTTCTTTGTGCAAACGGGACGCAAGATTTTAAGTAAATCGTCAACAGATTCATCGTGAAGTTCCAAAACTCTCAAATCCGAATCCGTGTTTTGTTGCTCCGCAATAACTTCATCGACTGCATTGCTCCAACCTCCGCGACGGATTTCAGCGGCAGTTAATGTTGTCATTGGATTACGCTTGAAAAGTTCTGTCGCAATCGATTTTGTGAAAAGTTCCAGCTTGCTCATCTCATAGCTACAGAAAATGCAGGCTTCGCCGTTTTGTGAAAGTTGCTCTGCCATTTGCCAAGCGAAAGTGGTTTTGCCCGCGGCAGGAGTAGCACCGATGACATAAAGCCCCGGACTAAAAATTTGCTGTTCGTCAATGTTTGAAAAGCCGGTTTTACGCGAAGAATATTTTTTCATTTCCGCGATTTCAGATTTAAAATCATTCGTGAAAAAATCTTTCTTCGCAAAAAACTTAGAAGTCTCATTGGTTGAGGTGAAATGAGAAAATTCGGTTGAAATTTCTCCGACAATATCGGTCGCTGATTTTTTGCCTCGCTCAATTTCGGCCGCCAAATTTGCAGTGAGTGATTTCAAGCGACGCATTTCGGAATTTTCTTTGACGATTCGGGCGTGTTGTTCAATATAAGCGTTGGTGTAAGTTGAGCCCGCGAGAACTTTAAAGGCATAATTGGGATCAATCGCATCAGACTTTTTCAATTCGTTAAGAACGGTCAAAAATTCAAGGGCAATTCCGCTAGTGTAAATTCTGACAATACTGTTGAAGAAAAGCCTGTGATCCGAAAAATAAAAATCCTGAGCGTTCAAAATGTTCAAAACGGCAGGAATTTTTTCACCGTTGCGAATCATCATCGCGCCAAGTACCTGCTGTTCGACTTCAGTGTCATAAATTTTTGAAACGTTGTCGTTCATAAAAAATACCGCCTTTCTTGACACAGGCGGCATTTTGTTTTAAACTTCCCATAATTGAATATGAGAATAAACGCAATGCGCCCGTGAAATTATTAAAGTCTTCGAGTATGATTTTACCAGCGCATTTGTTTTTTTGCAACAGTTTTTTTACCCAACAAAAAAAGTTCCCCCGTTGTTTAAGACGAGGGAATTTTTTTTAGTTGATAGAGAAAATTATCAGGTTAAGTGGTCATCAGAAATAGCCCTAAAACTTCGAAATTTCGCCGTACAAGCGCGATTAAGTTTTCTGAATGTAAATTTATGTCCGGCGAATTTTTTGGAGATTTACGGATATTTCGCAGAATTATTGACGACAGATATATTAAAAGAAATAGTAAATTAAAATTCGCGACCGCAAGTCGGACAAATTTTTTTTGCAGGTTTATCGACAACGTCAGGCTCGGAGTATCTGTACCAATTAGCTTTGCCGACGATGGTGTCGAGTTGTGCGGTAAGATTTTTACCTGGGCAACTGGTACCGCTTAAGCCGTCAGGATCGACTTCAAAATGTCCCTTGACGTGGTTTCTGTCAGTAGGAATATCGAAATCGACACAAAGATTGGCGATGAGCATTGCAGTCATTTCGATTTGCGCCATAGTTGGATAAGTAATCTCGAAATTCCCGCTTAAATGAATACCGATTGAATGAGAATTGGAGCCGAAAGCGTGACTGCCGACGGCGTTAATCGGTCTGCCGCGCTCGATCGTGCCGTCTTTTCTGATGACGAAGTGATAGCCGATACCGCTATAACCTGCGCTGATGTGCCAATCGTGAATCTGCTCGGCGGATGCGTCAATGTCTCTTGCGCCGCCCGTGTGATGAATGACAATTAAATCAGTATGCGAGCGATTGCTCAAAGAACTTACGAAATTAAATTTTTTCTCCACGATGTTTGTCCGAATCATTTTCATCGCCATCCTTCTTTTGTTTTTCAAGTAAACTCCGCCCCATATACCCTGCTAAGCCCGTGACAATAGCCATAGGCAAATCGGTAG
>CAJOCT010000095.1:0-2507 GCA_905236725.1 uncultured Selenomonadaceae bacterium
CATTATTCAAATCGGTACTCTGTTGCTTGAAGCCAAAAAACAAGTTCCGCACGGTGAATGGGGAGATTGGCTTATCCGTAACATCGATTTTTCTCAAAACACTGCCAACCGTTTTATGCGTTGTGCTTTGGTCTTCTCAAATTATGAGCCGGCGCACAATTTGAATCAAGCCCAAATGTTCGAGTTGCTCGCTCTTCCTTCTAAAAAAATTAAGGAATTTATTGAAACTCAATCAAATAGCGATACGCCCGTTGATTCTATGTCCAAGAACGACCTTCGAGCGGCTATTAAATCTTGGAAATCGGAACATCAGAAAAAAAATTCACAAACATTTGATTCCTCCGATCATTCTTTAAAAAAATTGGAAAAATTTTTTGCTTTATCCTCTGTTGTGGCTTCCGTTGATAATTTGGACAATTCGCTTGCTCAATACTTTAGCGATAACCCAAATCAAATTACAGCCTGTGTTGAAAATTTGGATAAAATCAAGCAATCGTTGCTTTCAATTCGTTCTTAATCATCTCCAACTAAAAAAAGCAGTGCTATTTCCGGCACTGCTTTTTTATAAGAGTATCCAGCTCATTACCAATTTTTCATAATAAAAAGTCAAAATATCAATAATCGAACACTAATTTTTGTCACAAGTTGGCACTTTTGACTTTTTGCGCCGTCTCATTTATAATTCCACTAACTTCTATTATCAAAACTCTTATTCATAATTGGAGAGGGATTTTTATGAAATACGCTTATGCTCGCGTTTCTACTCGCAAACAGTCTCGCGAAGGTAACGGGCTTGAAGATCAAATTGCTCGGCTTCGCGCAGAAGGTTTTGATGAGCTTGTCGTTGATGAGTTTTCCGCTTCCACCAACAAACGTCCCAAGTTGGAAGAGTTGCTCGCGAAACTTCAAAACGGCGAAACTTCAAAACGGCGAAACTTCAAAACGGCGATTCTTTAATCGTCACCAAACTTGACCGACTTGCTCGTTCCACTTCTGAAGGCTCAAAACTCATAAGCGACTTACTCAATCGAGGTGTTTCCGTTCACATTTTAAATATGGGCTTGCTGGATAATACTCCGACAGGTAAACTTATCACACACATTTTGCTTGCCTTTGCCGAATTTGAACGCGATATGATTATTGAAAGAACTCAAGCAGGAAAAGAAATTGCCCGCACAAAAGACGGTTTTCGTGACGGCAGACCCCCTATTGACCCGAAACGTAAAAAAGCCGCCGCCGAATTGATTCTTTTTCAAGATCGCTCTTATCGCGAAGTTTCTGATTTGACAGGTCTTTCAATTTCTACACTTTCTCGTTCAGTTCGTGCTTTACGCGATGAACTTACGCTCGCCGGAAAAATTTAAATTTTTTATGTTATAATCTGCGCGAGGTGATTAAATGGCAGATAAATTTTCAACGGCAAATCCGCAATATCGAGATTCTGTTTTTTGTGATTTCTTCAATGACAAAGTAAGGTTGCTCTCACTGTGCAACGCTCTTTTGGATACTGATTACAAAGACCCGAATTTGCTTGAAATTAACACACTTGAAGGCAATTTTTTCAGCGGTCAAAAGAATGATATTTCCTGCAGGATTGGAAATAATTTTCTCGTCCTCGTCGAACATCAGAGCTCAATCAATCCGAATATGGCTTTTCGTTGTCTTACTTACGTTGCCCAGCTTTTGAATAATTTGGTGACAAAAAAGGACGAACTTTACCAAAATGAGTTGATGCTTTTTCCCGAACCGCAATGCTTTGTGTTTTATGACGGCGACAAAAATGAGCCGTTGACTAAAAATATTCGGCTGTCAGATTCTTTTTACCAGAGTCGTCAAAGGCTCGAACTTATTGTGACCTCTTTCAACATAAACTTTGGTTTAGGGCAACCGCTTTTGAAAAAATGTTCGTACCTGAATGATTACAGTAATTTAGTTCGCAGAGTTAAATTTGGCATTAAAAATAAATTATCCCGACGACAAGCCATTATTCAAGCTATCGACTGGTGTATTGCTCACAATATTATGAAAGATTATTTGACTGAAAAGAGAAATGAGGTGTTTTCCATGCTTGATTTTCAATGGGACTTGGACGAAGCCAAAATTGCTTGGCAACGTAAGGCTGATGAAGAAGCTCGTAATTCTATTGCGCTAAATATGCTCCGTGAAGGACTTCCTTTTGAGCAAATTCAAAAATTTACCACTCTTTCGCTTGAAAAAATCAATGAACTTGCAAAAATGAAAGTGGACAGCTAAAAAGCGACTTTCTGAGAGCCTCGTAGAGCGTCGTTTGAAGTCATCTACGATATTTTATACCAAAATCATTTTTGAACGGCTTAAATCGAAGATTTAAAATAAAACTTGATTTAACGCCATTTTTTAAACGTGTTTGCTATGAAAAACTCAACAAATTTAACCTTGATTAGCAAGAAATCCCCCACTTCTACAAGTGGCGGGATGAATTGCGCTTGACACGCTAAAATCATTACAGTAGAATTCAGGCGTTGCAT
>CAJOCT010000095.1:2530-9356 GCA_905236725.1 uncultured Selenomonadaceae bacterium
TCACGCCTGTGGAGACTATGTAAGACGCGATACTTGCTATCGTGCAACAGCCGATGAAGCAGGAAGCTCCGACTTCTTTAAGTCGGAGTACCTTCACTTTCTATCAAAAACTTTGCCGAAACTTGGAAAAATCGTGGCTACGAAAAGGGCGAAACTCATTATTTTTGGCTGGCATTTCTCCGCGATATTCTCAATATTTCCGAGCCCGAAAAATTTATCAAGTTTGAAGTTCCCGTGAAGTTGAAACATAAATCTTTTATCGACGCTTTTTTGCCCGATACAAAAGTTATCATTGAACAAAAATCTTCTTCCGTGAATCTTTCGCAGGAAAAAAATCAGTCGGACGGAGAATTTTTAACGCCGTTTGAACAGGCACAACGTTACGGAGTCGGCTTGCCCGTTTCAATGCACCCGCAAAAAATTATCGTCTGCAACTTCAAAGAATTTTTGATTTACGACATGGAAACGCTTGCCGAGCCTGAAAAAATTTTGCTTGAAGAATTGCCCGAAAAATTTTCTGCCTTCGATTTTCTCATCGACAAAACAAAAAATAAAATTCGCATTGAACTTGAATTGAGTTTGAAAGCCGGCGAAATTGTCGGCAAACTTTACGACGCTCTGAAATCTCAATATATAAATCCGAACTCCGAAGAAAGTTTGCAAAGTCTGAACAAACTCTGCGTCAGACTTGTTTTTTGTCTTTACGCAGAATCTTCGGGAATTTTCGGCAAAAGAAAAATTTTTCGTGATTATTTGAGCAGTGAAAAAAATATTCGTCGTGCTTTGATTGATTTATTTTCTGTCTTGGACACTCCCGAAAAAAATCGTGACCCGTATCTTGCTGACGAATTAAAAATTTTTCCTTACGTCAATGGTGGACTTTTTGCCGATGAAAAAATCGAAATCCCGAATTTCACTCCCGAAATTAAAAATTTACTTCTCGACGAGGCAAGTTCAAATTTTAATTGGTCGGGAATTTCTCCGACAATTTTCGGCGCGGTTTTTGAATCGACTTTGAACCCGATTACGCGACGCGAAGGCGGTATGCATTACACTTCGATTGAAAATATTCATAAAGTCATCGACAATTTATTTTTGAACGACCTGCGCGAAGAATTTTTGCAAATTAAAAATCTCACTCGCAATAAAAAGAAAAAACTTCTCGACTTCCAACAAAAACTTTCTGAATTAAAATTTTTCGATCCCGCTTGCGGAAGTGGAAATTTTTTGACTGAATCTTTTATAAGCCTTCGTCGCCTTGAAAACGAAATTTTGAAAGAACTTCTCGGCGAAAAAATTCTTCTCGGCGAACTCGACAACCCGATTAAAATTTCCATAAATCAGTTTTTCGGCATTGAAATTAACGATTTTGCCTGTTCCGTCGCTCAAACTGCTCTTTGGATTGCCGATTTGCAGATGCTCCAAGAAACGCAAGAAATTATTCACCGCGATTTAAATTTTCTTCCGCTGAAATCTTACGCGAATATTTTTGAGGGAAATGCCTTGCGAATGGATTGGGCAAAAATTTGTCCGCAACCTGATTTTATTTTCGGAAATCCGCCTTTCGTCGGCGCAAGTATGATGAACGCGGAACAAAAAAATGACGCGGTGAACGTTTTCGGCAAAATTAAACTTTCCAACAGCATTGATTACGTCGGGGCGTGGTATCATAAAGCCGCTAATTTTATGAAAGACACGAAAATAAAAGCCGCCTTTGTCTCCACAAACTCTATCACTCAAGGCGAGCAGGTCGCTCCGCTTTGGAAAAAAATTCTGCTTGCAAGCACTATGCAGTTAATTTTTGCTTACAGAACGTTTAAATGGGATAGCGAATCTGCCAATAAAGCCGCCGTTCACTGCGTTATTATCGGTATGGCGGACAAAAATTTGCCTGTCGTGAAAAAAATTTTTGACGGCGAGCAAATTCATATTGCCGAAAACATAAATCCGTACCTTTTGGACGCTGAAAATATTTTTATTGAAAGTCGCAGTAAACCTCTTTATGATGTCCCGAGAATGTTTTTGGGAAATAAACCTTCTGACGGCGGAAATTTAATTTTATCCGAAGACGAAAAAAATTTTTTGATTCAAAAATATCCAAATGCTCAAAAATTTATAAAGATTTATCTCAATGCCGAAGATTTTTTACGCGGAAAGCAAAGATATTGTTTGTGGCTTGTCGATGCAACTCCCGCTGAAATAAAAAAAATTCCTCCGATTTACGAAAGAGTTAAAAAAGTTCAAGAATTTAGATCAAAAAGTTCAGCCGCTCCCACAAGAAAATCTGCTGAAACTCCTCAAAAATTTTTCTTTGTTTCGCAACCAAGCACAAATTATATTTTGGTGCCGAGTACAAGCTCTGAAAATAGAAAATATATTCCGATAGATTTTGTGTCGCCTGAAATTATTTCTTCAAATGCAAATTTAATAATTCCCAACGCAGAAATTTATCACTTCGGAGTTTTGACGAGTTCGGTTCATATGGCTTGGGTTCGCGCAGTCGCCGGAAGATTAGAAAGTCGCTACAGATATTCCGGCAGTATTGTTTACAATAATTTTATCTGGTGCCAGCCTTCCGCCGATCAACGCCGAGAAATTGAAAAGACTGCACAAAAAATTTTGGACGCGAGAAAAAATTATCCTGACGCGACACTTGCCGATTTATATGACCCGATTTTAATGCCGAAAGATTTACGCGACGCGCACAAAAAAAACGATTCGGCAGTTATGGAGGCTTACGGCTTTTCTGCTGATTGGAATGAGTCCGAAATTTTATCCGAGCTGATGAAACTTTATCAAAACTTCGTCGAAAAATGATAAAAAAATTATCCTCCACTGCGGAGGATTTTTTATGTGCTTGGACGAAGTTTTAATAAAAAAACGCCCGACTTCGCGAGCATTTTTATTTTGACAATCAAAAAAGCCTGTGATATACTTCAGGTACCGAAACATCACAGACGGCTTTTCTCCATATTCAATTACGGAGATTATAGCCGAATCTGTGAATTTTGTCAAATTTATTTTCAGAGGAGGCTATTTTTATGCGCAAAAAAAAGGAGCAGGCAATCATAACTCACATTGCCGCTCATGACATTTTCGGTCAGTTCCGCTATTTCAAAAATGAGGACGACGGAGGAATTTGGTGGGTTGCGGTTGATGTGGCTAAATTTCTCGGCTACAAAAATTGCAGTCGTGATGTTAATCGTCACGTTGATCCTGAAGACAGAAAAGTTGTCAAATTGAGTACCGAAACGGTACCGAATTATTCGGGCAAACCTGGCAGTCCGAACAAAATTATCATCAACGAAAGCGGACTTTACAGTTTAATTTTTGGTTCCAAGTTGCCCGAAGCGAAAAAATTTAAACGCTGGGTAACTTCGGAAGTATTGCCGTCGATTCGCAAGACCGGCATTTATTCGGTTGCAAAAAAATATGTAGAAACTAATCAGTGCGTAGATTTGTATGAAGAATTTGACAACGGCGAATTTGAAGTCACTTCGTTCAATAACGCCACCATTGAATACGATGAGAAAGGCAAAATGATTCGTGTTCTGGACGAAAATTTAAAAACTGTTTGGGAGTAGAAGGACGACATTCACAATTTTTTTTGAATGGTCGTCCTTTCGTTATTCTATAGCTATAGAATAATTCGGAGGTTTTGAATATGAATCAAAAAGAATTTCCCGCAAATGTGGAAATTGAACAGCAGGTTTTAAGTGCAATGCTCGTTCGTGACGGCGAAAAAATTCCCGCCATTCTCAATATTTTGTCGGCAGATGATTTTTATCTCGCCGAGCATAAAATAATTTTCAATGGGATTGTCAATTTTTATTTGAAAGGCATCAAATTTGATATGCTTTCCATTGCCGAAGAAATGAAAAAGACAGGTGTCCTTGCAAAGGTTGGTTCCGATTATCTGCTTGAGTGTTTCGGAGCGACTTATACCAACGCTTATATCGAAAATCACGCGAGAGTAGTCAAGGAAAAATCCGATTTACGCCACCTGATGAACGTTGCCACTAAAATTTATGAATCCGCTCAAAAAGAAGTTGCTCCCGTTGCTGAAATTATCGGCAATGCTCAAAAGGATTTTTTAAGCCTGAATAGTGGCGAAACGTCAAGAATTACTACTTACAAAAAATATTTTCAGCAAGATTTTAAGGCGGAAATCGAGCTTTCAAAAAAATATTCATTGCGTAAAACCGGCTTTGATAATATAGACCGACATCAAATTTTCAGTAGCGGATTATATTTAATCGGTGCGACACCCGCCGCAGGGAAAACAACTTTCGCGTGGCAAATGGCGGAACAGCTTGCGAAAAACGGCGAAACTTGCATTTATTGCTCCTATGAAATGAGCCGTCTGGAATTATTTTCAAAATCTATTGCCCGTGAACTTTTCAAGCGCAATCCTTCAACAACACTCACTGCCGCCGATATTCGTCGCGGAGCTTGGACAAATGCTCTCGATTCTATCGCTGTAGAATTTAAGGATGCTAAGGCTGATTTGCGAATGATTGAACTTCACGACGAAACGATTGACGATTTATTGACAATTCTTCGACCGCTTTGCACTGCTTCGAGTAATTCTATTTCAGTAGAATATTCGACGAGGAAATCTCCGGTCGTCTTTATCGACTATCTGCAAATTATTCCTTCCTCTAAAGAGTCAGCGAAAAACGGCATTGATGATACGGTTCGCAAACTCAAAATTTTTCAGCGCGAAACCAACGCTACTTTCATTGTAATCAGCAGTTTCAACCGCACAAATTACATCAATTCGGTTTCGTTTGAATCGTTCAAGGAAAGCGGAAATATCGAATATACTGCCGATGTTGTTTGGGGTTTGCAACTTAACATCTTGAATCACATTAAAAGCTCTGCAAATATTTCGGATACTCGACAAAGAATTGATGCGGCTAAAAAAGAACAACCGCGCCAAATTCAACTTAAGTGCTTGAAAAATCGACAGGGTTATAACTATGACTGCTACTTTAAATATTATTCCGCTCATGATTTTTTTCAACCTTGCCGAATGGAAGATTTTAAAGACGATAAAAAATCTAACTATTATGACGCGGACTAAAGGAGCTTACACTATGCAAACTATAAAAAAAGAAAATATTCAAGTGTATCCCAACAAAAAGCGTATTGTCCCAAACTGCAAACTCGCCAAAATCATCAACAATCTTTCTGTAAATAATTATTCCGCTATGGTTGTGGACGGTAACGAACGCAAAATTCGTGAAGTTAAAAATCATAAAAAATACGGTGATGTTATTTCTACTTACCGACTCATCAACGATTCTGACTACGACGACTCCGATCCGCTTACCGAATTTGACCGCGCTGTTCTTTCTGTTTGCATCTCCGAATGGGAAATCGGCAATCGCTACACTACTCCCGCCATTATCCTTCGAGGCTTAACCGGCAAGGTTGGCTTACGACATACCGGCAAAGGCAGAATTCACAAAGACCAACGTAACGCCATTATTAACAGCTTGAAAAAAATGATAGGCGTTATTCTCGAAATTGATTTATCCGACACCAACCAAAAACTTAACTACAACGACGGCAAACAACAGAAAATTACTTCCGCTATCCTTCCTGCTTACTTTATCTCCAATTCCATTAACGGTCAATACATTAACGATGCCATCTTTTTCGATCGCGAATCTCCTATTATGCAAATTGCTCGCGATAGAAAGCAACTGCTCACTTTTGATGCGACTCTCCTTGATGTTCCTAAACAAAACAACACTCCTATGAACATCGCCATTAAAAATTATGTCATCACACGGGTTCTTGAAATCAAACTCCACAACCTCACTCCTACTATCACTTTTAACGATGTTTTCAAAAAATGTCACATTGAAAACGCAGACAACAAAACGAAAAAAAGAGCACGTCAACTCGTTGTAGATTTCATGACTCACTTGAAAGAAAAATCCGTAATCCGCAATTTAGAAGTTACAAAAAAAGGCAATACTTTTTACTCTGTCAAATTTTCTTACGCCTCAAAAGCCTTAAAAAGCCATTCGTACGTCAAAGTACGCCAAAATTCTAAATGAGAATGGCACTCCTGATTTACTATCTTAAACCGTATTGTTACGCCGTTTCTAAATGAGAATGGCGTCAAATCAACATCGCGGATGGCGTTCTGGCGTGCTAGGTCGATTTCGCCATTTTGCTAGGTCGATTTCGCCATTTTGCTAGGTCGATTTCGCCACTGTGCTAGGTCGATTTCGCCATTTTTTGAGGTTGAAAAAATGCCGATTTTTCCCGTAATTATGCGGGTTTACGGCTCTTATCAAAAAACGGTTAGATACTGTAAATGTTGTAAGTATCGTAGCGCATACGCCACGCTACGCTTTCTGACTTCTCACTGACGTTCATACTGTAAATGTTGTAAGTATCGTAGCCCATACGCCACGCTACGCTTTCTGACTTCTCACTGACGTTCACAGCCAGACGGTAAATTAAAAATTTAAAAATAGGAAAAAAATAAGAAATAAAAAACTCTACTATTTACTAAAAAAATTAGATATTTTTAAAATAAATAGTAAAAGTTAGAAAAAGAAGAATAAAAAAATACCTTTTACTTTTATGATTTTCTATTGCTATAGAATAAAGGAATCGGAAAAAGAAAAAAGTTTTTTATAATCTCAACTTTTCTTTTATTTTTGTGATTTAGGCAAAAAAAACCCAACCGACGTTGGAAGTAAAGTTTTTTTCATTAACAGACTTTTTGGACATAAGGTGCAAAGTCACGGGAGAAATCTTGCTGAATGTCGAGCCATTGGAAAAGATAAGCTCCTTTTTCCAA
>CAJOCT010000096.1 GCA_905236725.1 uncultured Selenomonadaceae bacterium
GAAGTAAAGAGAAAAAAAGAAAGTGCCAAAAATTTCCACTTCCGGCGCATCAGAAGTTATTGAAAATCCTGTCGAGGAGACCGCGATTTTTCAAGCGTTCAATCTCGGATTTTAACTCGGCAATACGTTCATCGGAAAGTTTCTTGTCAGATTCGCGTTTGTGCTTTTCCAATTCGGTTTGATTCTCGGCAAGAAGGTATTTTTTCTCCGATTCAATGAGTGCGTCGGACTTTTGTTGCAAAGCTTTTTGAGAGGAAATCAATTCGTTTTGAGCGGCAAGTAAAAGCGTTTTAAGATTGTCAATTTCGGTTTGCAACTCTTGAATACGTTCTGATTCTTGCTCTTCGATAACGGCAACGGCGTTAAATCCGCGTAACTCGTCGATTATCCGAACAGCTTCAGCGTCGAATTGCCAGCCGTTTTTTGTCTGAAAAGCGTGTTCGCCATCTGCGTTTATCTCGTCTAAGTGGCGCGTTATAAATCGGCGTATGGTGGACGAATCACGGACATTGTATCTCTTTAATAAATCGTTGATATTTGGCATGGGCATTTTGCCCTCCTTGTTACGTTTGACTATTTAACAATTCGTATTTTCAACGTATTGATGCGAAGGTAATGGGGTGACAAGTGCCTTCATATTTTGCGGATAACAAATAATTTAATGTGCCATGTTCGGGTTGTCGGCGTGTATTGCCCGGGCATTGTCAAGGCACTGTCATGTCTGGCTTTTAGTCCAATTTCTGAAAGTATATTCATAGAAAATACCATTAAAAACATTAAGGAAAATGCACCATAAAATCATTTCTTGATTTTTAAAAAACCTTTGTGTAAAATTGACGGCAAAATTGGAAGATAACTGCCTATAGTAAATCTCTCGTCTTAAGATGTAAAAAAGCTTGTTGAGAAAATTTATCTCATGGAAAGGAGCGATTGATATGCCGGGTTTGGATTGGTGGCGAGAAGAGGAACAAAAACGTCAATTTGAGATTTATAAAGTCTTTCACCCTGACAAATCAAAAGAGGAAGAAGTGCCAAAAGAAAGTGACGAACAAAAAAAATAAACCATTTACCAAGTGTACTCATTCAAGAGTGCACTTTTTTTGGTTTCTCAGGCTCTAAAACGGATTTTATTTTTTCGTTCCTCTTCTTACTCTCATAGTTCCACTGGTGATATAAAGAAATTGTATGCGCATAATACTCATGTCCCGGAGAATTTTGGGAGTTTAAATAACAGATGAGCAGATATGCATATCTTACAAAATCTAGATATGTTTGATGTAATATCATGTAGACGGCAGTAGGAGCTGCCAACCCGGAACAAAAATAAGTAGAAAAATATTCGATTTCATTCAACATATTAATTATCGAATTCAAAACAGAAACGATTTGCCAATCTGCAAGTGATGTCTGACTTCTTTGCTTTTTTAAGTTCTTACCTGAATTTGGGTTGTCGAACAGATTGGCAAACGGTATATTACTGTTTTTCATAAACTCAAACAGCGCGTAGTCAATGACAATATTATTGGTATCTCGCCACTTTTTACGAAATTCCTCAATTACATTTTCCCCAAAAAGTTTTTTTGCTTCAGCAGGAGTAAATTTGTCAAATTTGTCCATTTTTGATGTGTAATCACGATCTATTGACTCCGCTATTCTAACTAAGAAGTTTCTCGCGAATAAACATTTGGGCAGTATAGCTTTTGAATAATATCCGGCTAAACGGTAGGCTTTTTCAAATTCAGCGTGTTCAATTTTCGTTTTATAATCGCGTCGAATCAAAATCGCCTGATAGGCAACAAATACCGCCGATGCCATTACAGCCACATAAGATAATGTAGACAGAGGACTGTTATAATGAATGAGAAAATCTGTGCAATGACCATCCGTATAAACATAAATCGCAATAACTACGGCAAGCGCGACAAAACAAAATTTTGGCATGTGGCTTTTAAAATAATCTCCCATAGCGTCACCCTTCACCTGGCGTTTACATTGAAAATCTCCCTATTTCAATTCGCAATTTGTTGTGATTCCAATGTTTCTATGTTGTCTAACTTACGACGAATCGCCCGCGTTCTTACACCTATCATTTTGTCCAAGTCATTACTGGTAGCAGTTAAGTGAGTTCTCATTTTCTCCATGATGCCCTCAAATCTTAAAAATTCCGTCTTTACTGAACTTAAAATCTGCCATACCTCATCAGATCTTTTTTGAATTGCAAGCATTTGAAAGCCCATGCGGAGACTGCTCAAAAATGCCGCCATTGTACTTGGTCCGACAATATTTACACCATATTTTTTTCGCACTTCCTCCAAAAGTCCGTTATTTACCGCTTCAACGTACAAACCTTCAAGAGGAAGAAACATAATAGCGAAATTTACTGTAGCCGGCGGATATATGTATTTCTCTTTGATATCCTTAGCCGACAAAAGAACAGCTTTCCTTAAGTTACTTCGTGCTTCTTCAATAAGTTTTTTATCGCTAATTTCTATCGCATTTCTCAAAGAATGATACACGTCCAAATGAAATTTTGAGTCTATCGGAATATATGTAAAGCCTTCACCGTTCGGATTTGGTAACTTGACCGCAAACTCAACACGGAAATTACTTTCCGGAACGGTGGCTATATTTTTTTCATATTGTTCAGGGGTGAGTATATCTTGCAAAATTGATTCAAGCTGTATTTCCCCGAAGATACCGCGAGTTTTCACTCCCGATAGAACTTGTTTCAGCCCACCTACGTCATTGGCAAGGCTTTTCATTTCGCCAAGCCCAAATTGGACTTGTTCAAGTCTTTCACTTACATTTTTAAAGGATTCCGAAATTCTCTTCTCTAAGGTAGTTTGCAAATGTTCATCTACAGTTTTTCTTATCTGCTCCAACTGCTCACGATTTTCGTTTCTCAAAAGAGTGAGTGTGTCGCTTATATCCCCTTTAATAATTTTGGCTTGGGCGATATTTGTATCTTCCAGTGAATGAATACGATTTTCCATTTGTGTTATGGCATTTGCGACACTTTTTTCAAATTGAGTAACTTGGCGTTCCAGATTGTCGTGAACACCGTTTGCAAATTCTAAAATTCGCTGATTTAATGCCGACTGAAATTTGTAACTTACCGTATCATTTATTTTTTCCAACTGTTTTTGATTTTCGCCTTGAAGTGCTGTTATATTGTCGTTCAATGTGTTCCGCATGGAATTTAGTTTCAATTCGCTGTTCTGTTCCAAAGAGCGGATACGAAGTTCCAATTGTGTCAGAGAATCCTTTACCGATTCTTTGACTTGGTTTATTTGAGCGTTCATATCCGATTGAACACCTTTGACAATTTCATTTTTTAAGTCTGAAACAAACTTTCCCGTCCTTACCAGTAAAACAGTAATTAAAATCACTAAAGCTGTTAAATTCAAAACTGCAAGCAACAACTCCGTCGGCATACCCCTCATATCCCTTTTATCGAAACATTTACCATTACATCGGATATTCGTTATCCTTTTTGGGAAAATCTTTGAACAATTTCGCAAAGTTGATTTTTGTAAGGATATATGTCATCTAACGAACGAATTTGCCTTTTAGTACATTCCTTACCGTTTGAAGGACGATTCATGTAAAAGATTTTCTCTTTGCAATTTAAACGGCATATCCATTTGGTCTTGTCATTTTCAAGAGTTATCTCTAATTCATCACCATTAGTGTTGCGTGTTATCACGCAGTCACCGGCGCAATAGTAGATGAGAGATTTTATAACAAAAAAACCTTCAAGAAATTCATTACTCCAATTTTCTTCTGCAGTATGCTGAGTTACGGAATCCTCCGGTTTTTCTTCTGCCAATGCATCTCCTGCGTTTATTGCGGTCTGCAACCGCTCATTAACTTTTTCGTTTAACAGATGTGTGAAAGCTCGTTTGACTATCGGGCGAAAATCATCAATTACGCGTTGTGTTTTACGACCGCGATAAACATTCGCTATTACATAGGATATGAAATCACTGTCCGGATTTTTTATCTGATTCAAGAAAAATTGTAAAATTTTATCACTGTATTTCAACTCGGTAGCTTTCGCTATTATTGTATTAACATCAAATTCGGATTTTTGAAATTTCTGTAAATCGGAAACGGTATCATCTTTAAGCGACAAAAGATTAACAACAAGAAACGGCGTTTTATCCATTTTATTTTGTGCTTCAAGGTCAGTATAGAACTGATAGACTATTCCATTCGTCAATATCCCGAATTTTGCAGGAGTTACCGCAAAATACCTGAACAGCTGAGATCCGTGTTTGTTAAGATTTTCGCCGCAACATTTTGCTTCAATGAGGATAACGGGATTTTGTTTCTTATCCACAATGGCATAATCTACCTTTTCACCTTTTTTTATCCCGACATCGGCAGTATATTCCGGAATAAACTCAAGCGGGTTAAAAACGTCGTATCCGAGCATATTAAAAAACGGCATAATCATGGAGGTTTTGGTTGCTTCTTCGGTTTTGATTTTTGACTTTAAAGCTTTAACACGACCGGCAAAGGCATTGAGTTTTTCTGCGAAATCCATACGACACTCCTCCGTTAGAACTACTTGGCTATAAGGTTGAACGAATGACCTTTTCCGTTTGAAAAAATGTTATTATTCCCCCTTACGTTGTTGCCGATTATGTTTATATTGTTTCCGGCTATCGCTCGTGTACCGCCTAATTGATTTATCATATTCAATACCAAAGATTTTCCGTCTGTGTTCAGTCGTCCGAACCCGTTTATCAATTCCCTTTCCTGTTCGGATAATCCGTCGTTCTTAAGACAAATTTCTTGCTCATCATCAAGCATACGCAAAAGGTTATCTAAGGGAATTTTAACTGTGCGGGAAACTTTTTGAAGAGTTGTTACGGAAGGGACAATTTTTTTACCGTCACGCGAATTCTTATTCGCTTCGAGCATTGAAATATACGGTTTACTCAATCCTGACATTTTTGCAAAATCGCCCATAGACAAATCATTTTTTTCTCTGTACGTCCGAATTACTTCACCAAGCCGCATAACGTCCACTCCTCTCTCCGTTGTTATAGGGATTATACGAAATTTTATTTTTTTTGTAAAGCGGACTTGACATTTTTTTATCGATACTGTATATTTTGCTTAACGTTAAATCTGCTTAATAGTGAGGTGATAAAATGCAAGCCTTAAAGGAAATGCGAAAAAAAGCAGGTATGACACAGGAAGAATTGGCGAAAGCTTCAGGTATTTCGCGTGTTACGATCATAGCACTTGAGAGTGGGAAACAATCTGTTGCTAAGAGTTCAACTATTATAAAACTCGCGGACGCTTTAAATTGTAATCCGCAAGATATTTTGTGTCCCGAAAGTTAAGCAAAATAAACACAACTATCTAAAAGGCGGTGAAGTAATGCCGGATTTGATTGTATCGGAAAATACGTTGACGGTGACTAAATTGGACGAATTGACGGTAGAAATTAAATTCTACGTCAATCAGTGGGGACAAAACACAATCGAAATCGGAAAGCGGTTGATTCAAGCAAAGGAACTTGTCCCGCACGGCGAGTGGGCAAATTGGCTGAAGGAAAATTTTAATCTCAAACAAAGTAGCGCACAAAATTTTATGCGAATTGCAGAACGGTTTGGAAATTCCCAGACGTCTGGGAATTTGAATCAGTCCCAAATGGTAGAAATGCTCGCGTTGCCGGTGGAAGAAACGGAGAAATTTATCGACGAAAAAGCCGCCGAAGGTAAATCTGTAGAGGATATGACGGTGCAGGAACTCCGGGCAGAAGTCCGGATGTACAAAATGAAACTTGCCGATAAAGATACCGCACTGTCAAGTAACAAGACACTTCACGAAAAGGAAACCGATGAGCTTAAATCCGAAATTGCCGACTTGAAAGAGGATAACGCACGGCTTGAAAAAATTCGTCGGTCGCTTTACGACAAGGATAATGCTACCCGTAAAGTCATAAATATGCTGACAATCGAGAAAAACGAGCTTGAGCAAAGGCTGAAAACCGAAAAAACCGTTACCGTTTTGCCGGACGACTACGAACAACTGAAACAGGCTAAAGAGGAACTCGGCAACAAAATTTCCACGTTGGAAAAGCGGTTGAAGGAAAAGCCGACTGAAGTACAAATTTTCCCCGCCGACTATGAATCAAGCAAA
>CAJOCT010000097.1:0-8145 GCA_905236725.1 uncultured Selenomonadaceae bacterium
GTTCAGGCGGGAAAATGTTATGAAGTCATTCGCAAGCACGGCAAAAAAGTTGTCATAATGGAGCCGATTAAGGGTGGCGGTCTTGCGAAACTTCCTGACAATGCGGAAAAAATTTTGAAGTCGATAAATCCCGATGACTCGATTGCGTCATGGTCATTGCGTTTCAGTTTGGACTTGGACGACGTGATAACCGTTCTTTCCGGAATGAGTACTTTGCAACAAGTCAAAGACAATATCAAAACTGCTACGGCGGCAAAACCTTTGTCCGAAAAAGAAAAATCCGCACTTGATGAAGCTATGAAAATTTATCGTGAAAACACGCCGATTAAACAGAGTGAAATTGATAAATATCGCGGTCTGACTTATAACAAAGTGCCCGTAACCGCGATTCTTCAAGCATACAGCATTTGTCAAGTTCAACCTGACCCCGGCTTTTCTGACGATAATAATTATGTGAAAAATGCTTTTATCGAGGCGGCGAATTTGGACATTTACAAAGGCTTGCCGAAAGAAAAAGTTATCACGGCTGACGGAATTGACATCACGGACAAAGTTGAAAAAGCCGTCAAATGGTTGGTTGAACATTCATTTTAAGAAAAAAATTTAACGGAGGAAAAATAAATGGCTGAAAGTATCAGAATTACTACGCCGTTTACTGAGGAAATGTCGCGCAAACTATCAGCGCGAGAGATGCGGCTCATAAAGTTATGACCGAAGCTCTTGCACGCGGGGAAAAATTGCCCGTCGATTGGAAAAATCAGATTGTCTACTATCTCGGACCCACTCCCGCAAAACCCGGCGATCCCATCGGCTCATGCGGTCCGACGACTTCCGGCAGAATGGACGCTTATACCCCGACAATGTTGGATCAAGGCATCAAGGGCATGGTCGGCAAAGGTTCACGCACTCCCGAAGTTGTCGAGGCTATGAAACGTAACGGCGCAACTTATTTCGCGGCGGTAGGCGGTGCGGCGGCTTTAATTGCCAAATCCGTCAAAAAATATACCGTCCTTGCTTATCCCGAACTCGGTCCCGAAGCTGTTGCGGCGTTGGAAGTTGTTGACTTTCCCGCAATCGTCGTCATTGACTGCGAAGGAAATAATTTTTACGAAATCGGTCAAAAACCGTTCCGCAACTTCGACATAAATCAAATTTAGTGAACAGTGGACAGTGAATAGTGGACAGAGGCTGGGGATAGAAAGCTCTCCCCTACACCCTGTTCACTGTTCACTAAAAATAAGGAGGTTTAAAATGTTTCACACCACTTTTTATTTAAGGCGTTTGCACTCGTTGTGCGGACTTGTCGTCTTGGGAATGGTGCTTTTTGAGCACATTTTTACAAACTCAATGGCGATGCTCGGTCCTCAAGGACTCAATACCGCGCTGGAAATGATGGAGCTTATCCCCAAACCGATTTTTCTCGGACTGGAAGTTTGCGGAATAGCTATCCCGCTTTTATTTCACGGCATTTATGGCATTTACATTGCATTGCAGGCAAATAACAATCCGCGCCGTTTCGGTTATTTGCGTAACTGGAATTTTACTCTTCAGCGTTGGACGGCTTGGTTTTTGGTTGTATTTTTAATTTGGCACGTCGGTTATCTTCGTCTTTATGTCAAAGGCGTTACCGGCACTCCGATTTCTTTTGAACTTCTGCAAAACTTTTTCCAAAATCCGATTGTTGTCGTGCTTTACATTCTCGGAATGTGGGCGGCAATTTTCCACTTCTGCAACGGAATTACGACTTTCTGCATGACTTGGGGCATCACAAAGGGACAGCGTGCGCAAAATGCCATCAGCGTTATCAGTATGTGTCTTTGCGCAGTGCTTTGCCTTGTGACCGTGGCGTTCATGGCAAGTTATTTCGTATATTGATGATTTAGGAGAAATTGTTATGGCGAAAGATATGACTAAAAAGAAAATTGCAATCGTCGGCGGCGGTATTTCCGGACTGCTTGCCACGATTAAAGTTTGTGAGCTCGGCGGCGAAGTCGATTTATTTTCTTACTGCCCCGTCAAACGCTCGCACTCCCTTTGCGCACAGGGCGGAATTAACGCCTGTATGGATACGAAGGGCGAACATGACAGCATTTACGAACATTTCGATGATACGGTTTACGGCGGTGACTTCCTCGCCGATCAAATTGCCGTTAAGGGAATGGTTGAGGCCGCTCCGAAACTTATAAAAATGTTCGACAGAATGGGCGTTCCTTTCACAAGAACTTCTGAAGGTGTACTCGACCTTCGCAACTTCGGCGGGCAAAAACATAAACGTACTTGCTTCGCAGGTTCGACGACGGGACAGCAAATTTTATACGCTCTCGATGAACAAGTTCGTCGCTGGGAAGTCAAAGGCTCCGTTACGAAATATGAGTTCTGGGAATTTGTCAAAATCATCAAGAACAAAGAAGGCGTTTGTCGCGGACTCGTCGCGCAGAATATGAACACGATGGAAATTCGTTCATTCCGTGCGGATACCGTAATTTTGGCGACAGGCGGACCCGGTCAAGTTTTCGGACGTTGCACGGCTTCGACAATCTGCAACGGCTCGGCAGTCTCCGCAGTCTATCAACAGGGCGCGGAAATCGCCAACCCCGAATTTATTCAGATTCACCCGACAGCAATTCCGGGCAGTGATAAAAATCGTCTTATGTCAGAGGCTTGTCGCGGTGAAGGCGGTCGCGTTTGGGTATGGCGCAAAAATCCGCAGACAGGTGAGCAAGAACGCTGGTATTTCCTTGAAGATATGTATCCCGCGTACGGCAACCTCGTCCCGCGTGATGTTGCAAGCCGCGCGATTTATAAAGTTTGCGAACATATGAAACTCGGAATTAACGGCGAACACCGCGTTTATCTTGACCTTTCGCACATTGACGGCGATTATCTAAAGAGAAAACTCGGCGGAATTTTGGAAATGTATTCAGAATTTGTCGGTAAAGACCCGCGCGAAGTTCCGATGGAAATTTTCCCCTCCGTTCACTATTCTATGGGCGGAATTTGGGTTGACAGAAAACATTTTACAAATATTCCCGGCTTGATGGCTTCGGGCGAATGTGACTATCAATATCATGGCGCGAATCGTCTCGGCGCAAACTCCCTTTTGAGTGCGGCATATTCCGGCACGATTTCCGGACCTGAGGCGATGAATTGGGCTAAGACAGGAAATCGCGGCTCCGAACTCACCGACGCCGAACTTGAGGTGGCTCGTCAAGAAGTTCAGAACGAATACAATAAAATTTTGCAGATGAACGGCTCCGAAAATGCGCATAAACTCCACCACGAAATGGGCGACCTGATGTATAAATACGTGGCGATTGAGCGCGATAACAACGGCCTTGATGCTTGCCTTGTCGAACTCAAAAAAATTCTCAAACGCTGGGACGACATCGGCATCACCGACAAAAGCACCGTCGCCAACCAAGAGGCAATGTTTGTCCGTCAATATGATTCTTTACGCAATGACTATCACTAAGGCGGCAAGGATGAGAGACGAATCACGCGGCGCACATGCTAAAATCGTCCTCGAAAACGGCAAACGTAAAACCGACGCTAACGGCGATCTGATTTTTATGGGACGCGATGACGAAAACTTCATGAGAGTCACAATCGTAAATTACGACGAAAAGACCGAAGAGCCTGTCGTCAGCTATCGCGAATTTGATCATTCTTTGATTAAACCGCGTCTGCGCAGTTACAAATAATGGGGAGTGTGAAAAATGGCTGATAAAGTTAGATTTATTATAGAGCGGCAGGACGGTCCGAACGAAAAACCTTACATTCAAGAATTTGATGTTGATTATCGTCCCGGCTTAAACGTCGTCGCCGCACTTATGGAAATTCAAAAAAATCCCGTGACTGTTGACGGCAAAAGAGTCCCGCCCGTGACGTGGGAATGTAACTGCTTGGAAAAAGTTTGCGGCGCGTGTATGATGGTTATCAACGGAAAGGCGCGTCAGGCTTGCTGTGCGTTGGTTGATGAAATCGAACAGCCGATTAAACTTCAGCCCGCAAGAACTTTCCCCGTTATTCGCGATTTGTTGATTGACCGCTCGGTTATGTTTGAAAGTTTGAAAAAAATTCAGGGCTGGGTCGAATTGGACGGCTCTTGGGAAGTTAAAGACGCGCCGATTCAAAATCCTTACACCGCGCAGACTGCTTACGAAATTTCGCACTGCATGACTTGCGGCTGTTGCCTTGAGGCTTGCCCGAATGTAGGACCGCAATCAGATTTTATCGGTCCCGCGCCGACTGTTCAGGCTTATCTCTTCAACCTTCACCCGCTCGGAAAATTCGACGCGCCCAAACGTTTGAACGCGCTCATGGAAAAAGGCGGAATTACAAGTTGCGGCAACAGTCAAAACTGCGTCGAAGTTTGCCCGAAATCTATCAAGCTGACGACTTACCTCGCTCAACTTAACCGCGACGTAAACAAACAGGCTTTGAAAAATATTTTCAACTTCTAAAAAAAATTTTGAACATAAAAAAATCTCCGATGAAAAAAATTTTGTCGGGGATTTTTTTTGGAGGAATTAAAATGGCTTTTACAACAAGTACCGGAAGTTTGTATCGAGATGATTTCTTCTTCCAATAAAGGAAATAATAACTATATTGACGGCGGCAACGGCGATGATGTAGTAGGAGCCGGAGCTTTGACGGGAGACCTTCGTGTCACTTTGACGGGCGTATCAAGTTATGATGCCATTGCGCCGTATTGGCTCTACTATTACCCGCAAAATATTTATGCGAATTATGCCGCCGAGATTGGTCAATATTTACTTTATTACGGCTCGCAAATAACGGTAGGAAATCTCATTTCAAGAGGCGGAATTGTTCCGAGTGGCTTGAATGACGTTGGAAATACCCTTCAAGTAATGTCGAAGTTCACCAAAAAGCGCCGAGAAGCCCCCGTCTTTAGACGTGGGGTAGTTGACAAGCGATCTTATCATGTGCAATACGGCAAATTTTATTGATGAAAGCGTTGTTTTAATCGATGCGGGCAGCAATGCAAATAATATGCGAATTTATGTAAATTGGCAGAGCAATCAAATTATTTCCGGCAGTGGGCAGACAACACTTTTCGGCGGCAACGGTCAAGTAAACGATATTTTAACTGGCGGGTCGGGAAGAAACTATTTTGTTTATACCGGGCAAGGCAATGATATTGCACAAAATTTTTCTGCGGGTATGGCTGAAAATTCCGATGTGGCGGCTTTTTGGGATATGAATTTTTCATCTTTCAGAAGATCCGGCGGAAATATTTTCTTGAACACCGCCGAAGGCAATTCAATGGAAATTCAAACCGGCAGTGGAGAAAGTGAAGTCATTCAATTCACTACAGACGGCGTAAATATTCGTGCCGCAATCGTAACAAACGAAGATTCTTCTTCTGTGCTTTACTATAAAGACGCAAATTATTATCAACTTAATCAAGTCGGCACTTTGGCAGTAACCGATTCAAACAATAATACAATTTTTCTTGACGGCTCGGACGGTAAAGCCTATGCAAATGTTATCAACATAGACGCGGGATCGAGTTCGGGCGAAAACTTTTTGGTCGGTAACGCCGGTGATAATGTAATCAAAGGCGGTAACGGAAATACAAGTTTGTGGGGCGGCTCAAGCAGTTCAAATGATACTTTAATCGGCGGGAATGGGTTAAATGTCTTTTGTTACGGTCACGGCGAGGGAAATGACGTTATCATAAATTCCGATCAAAATGATTCTGTCAATCTTCATAATATCGGTTTGGCAGAATTTTCAGGCTCTGACGTCACTGAAAATTCTGTATCGCTTCAGTTTAGTACAGGACAGCAACTTACGGTCAACGATTCGGGGCAAATTTCAGCCACATTCAATTTTGCAAGCGGCGAAAAGTTCAGATATAATCATCTCACATCAAATTGGGAAACGATTTAAATTTTTCACGCTTCAATAAAAAATCTCCGATGAAAAAAATTTTGTCGGGGATTTTTTTTTGCAGAAAAAATATTTGCATTTTGCTTAAAAACTTTCCCGAAAAACTTGTATGAAGGAAAAATTTTTCTGCAGTCGAAAATTAACGGGAAAATTTTTTATGAAAAATTTTTGAGGAGTGAAAAAGTTTTTATGGCGAAAATTAACGAAAATTATTTAAAGTTGCCGGGCAATTATCTTTTCGCGGAAATCGGCAAGCGCGTTGCAAAATTTCAAACCGAACACCCCGACGCAAAAATTATTCGTCTCGGAATCGGCGACGTCACCCGACCTTTGCCGAAAGTTTGCGTTGACGCGATGATTAAAGCCGCGCAAGAACTCGGCAACGTCGAAACTTTTCGCGGTTACGGTCCCGAACAAGGTTATGAATTTTTGCGAGAAAAAATTTCTGATTGGAATTATCGGCGGCGTGGGATTGAAATTTCTGCGGACGAAATTTTTATCAGCGACGGCTCGAAGTGCGACTGCGGAAACATTCAAGAAATTTTCAGCCTCGATAGCAAAATTGCAATCGCCGACCCCGTTTACCCCGTCTACCTCGACACAAATGTTATGGCGGGACGCACGGGCGATTTGCATCCGAACGGAAAATTTGACGGCGTGACTTATCTCCCGTGCACTGCGGAAAATAATTTTTCTCCCGCGCCGCCGGAAAATAAAGTCGATTTAATTTATCTCTGTTCGCCGAATAATCCGACGGGAACGACTTTAACGAAAAATGCGCTGAAAAATTGGATTGATTACGCGAAAAAAAATAATTCCGTGATTCTTTTTGACGCCGCCTATGCCGCGTATATCACCGAAGAAAATATTCCGCGCTCGATTTATGAAGTCGAAGGCGCGAAAGATGTTGCGATTGAGTTCAGATCTTTTTCAAAAACTGCTGGATTCACCGGCACTCGTTGCGGCTATGTCGTCATTCCGAAAAATTTGAGCGGAACGACTTCAAGCGGCGAAAAAATTTTGCTGAAAAATTTGTGGTTGCGTCGTCAAACTACAAAATTCAACGGCACGGCTTATATCGTTCAACGCGGAGCGGAGGCGATTTATTCGGACGAAGGACAGGCGCAGGTGAAAAATTTGATTGATTATTATATGACGAATGCAAAAATTATTCGCGAAGGGCTGGGACATATCGGCTTGAGCGTTTACGGCGGAGTCAATGCGCCTTACATTTGGTTGAAAACGCCGAAAAATATTTCAAGTTGGGATTTCTTCGACGAACTTTTGAAAAAATTTCACATCGTCGGAACGCCGGGCGCAGGTTTCGGACCGTGCGGAGAAGGCTTTTTGCGTCTCACGGCGTTCGGCAGTCGCGAAAATACTTTGCAGGCAATGGAGCGGCTTGCGGAATGAATTTGTTGCAAGAAAAATTATTTGAACTGCGCGACGATGATTATAAAAATTTTCAGTCGAAACTTTTGCCGACCGTCGATAAAGAAAAAATTATCGGCGTAAGGACTCCCGCACTCAAAAAGTTTATGAAAAATTATTTTTCAGATGAAAACGTCGAAAATTTTTTAAACGATCTGCCGCACAAATTTTTTGAAGAAAATTCAATTCACTCGATAATAATTTCCGAAATAAAAAATTATTCGGATTGTTTGCGGGCGGTGAAAAATTTTTTGCCTTACGTCGATAATTGGGCGACTTGCGATTCACTCATCCCAAAAATTTTTTCCGAACATACCGACGAACTCGAGGGCGAAATAAAAATTTGGCTGGAGTCGAATTTAATTTTTACGAAACGTTTTGCAATTTTAATGTTGATGAAATTTTATCTCGAAAAAAATTTCGACGAAAAATGTTTGCAATGGGTTTCAAAAATCGAAACAAATGAATATTATGTCGAAATGATGGCGGCTTGGTTTTTCGCGGAGGCACTTGTCAAACAGTACGATGCGACAATTATTTTTTTTGAGCAAAAATTATTACCGCCGAAAATTTTTCAAAAGGCAATTCAAAAAGCCGTTGAAAGCCGTCGAATTTCTCTTGAAGTAAAAAAATATTTAAAGTCTTTACGTTGAAGGGAGTTTTTTTTATGGAACTTATCGAAGAAATTTTGCAGACGAATGAAAAATTCTGCGCGAATCCACTGAAAAATTACGAGGGCGAAGATAATCACGAAAGTAAATTGCCGAAAAAAAAGTTGGCGATTGTAACTTGTATGGA
>CAJOCT010000097.1:8161-11320 GCA_905236725.1 uncultured Selenomonadaceae bacterium
TTATCAAGACGGCGGGCAATTGCATCACCGGAGTTTTTGACTCGACTGTAAAAAGTCTTTTGGTCTGCATTTATGAACTCGGCGTGAAAGAAATTGCGGTTATCGGTCACCACGAATGCGGAATGGCTAAGACGACTTCGGAGAGTTTGACGAAGGCGATGATTGAAAGCGGAGTTGTTCCCGGCGCAATTCATATGATTGAAAAAGAGTTGAAGGAATGGGCGGACGAATTTAAGCACCCCGAAGAAAATGTCAGGGACGCGGTCGAAAAACTCAAAAAAAATCCGCTTATCCCGAATGACATAAAAATTCACGGACTGATGTTTCATCCGCGCTCGGGAAAATTGGAACTGCTCATCAAAGACGAATAAAATTTTTTGTGCCTTAACTTTTGAAATAAAAAAAACTCTTTCCAAAATTCGGAAGGAGTTTTTTTTAAATTAAATCCGGTCGCCTGAGTTTGGTAATTTTTAACGCCTGTTCTTCGCGCCATTTTTTTATTTCTGCGTGATTGCCGGAAAGCAAAATTTCCGGGACGAGTTTTCCTTCAAAGTCACGCGGTCTTGTGTATTGCGGAAAACTCAAAATTCCGTTGAAAAAAGAATCCGTTTCCGCCGATTCCGCAGAGCCCAAAACGTTCGGCAACATTCGCGCAACCGCATCGACAATCACCATCGCGGGAAGTTCCCCGCCCGTCAAAACATAATCGCCGATTGAAATGAGTTCGTCGGCAAGGTCATAAATTCGCGCGTCAAAACCTTCATAATGTCCGCAAATAAAAATCAGCCTGTCGAACTTCGCCAACTCTTTCGCTTTTTTTTGCGTGAAAACTTCGCCGCTCGGATCGGTGATAATCACCCGCCGCGAAAAATTTTCATCGGCACTTTGCAAAACTTCACGAAATGCGCGGTACATCGGCTCCGGCTTAAGAACCATTCCGCTCCCGCCGCCAAAAGGCGAATCGTCAACTTGCCTGTGTTTGTCGAAAGCAAAATCGCGCAGTTGAGTCAATCTTATTTCCAAAATTTTTTTCTCGACCGCGCGTTTTATGATACTTTCGCCGAAAACTCCACCGAACATTTCGGGAAAAAGCGTAATGATGTCGATTAACATTCAAAATTCCTCAAACACGGCAGAATCAATCAAAATTTTTTTATTCGCAATGTCAATTTTTTTCACGACGGATTTAAGCGCGGGAATTAAAATTTCTCGCTCGCCTTTGACTTGAAAAACATCGTTGCTGCCGGTCTTCAAAACATTTTCCACCTTGCCGAAAAATTTTTCGCCGTCAAAAACTTCGCAACCGATTATGTCAAAAGTATAAAATTCTCCGTCCTCAAGCGGCGCGGCATCTTTTTTTTCGACAGTCAAAAATTTATTCGTGAGAGTTTTGGCAAATTCGCGGTTGTCCACGCCGAAGAATTTTATAAAGATTTCTCCGCCGATATGTTTGACTTTTTCGACAGACATAATTTTTTCGCCGACGAAAATTTTTTTCAGTTCGTCGAAACGTCCCTCAAAATCCGTCAGCGGAATAATTTTTAAAGTGCCGTCAAGCCCGCGCGTTTTTCCCAGCTTGCCGATAATTATTTTATCCTCTGATTGCGACAACTTTGTCATCCTCGATTAAAACTTCCACGTTCATTACCTCGCGGAAATTATCGCCGACTTTCAATTCAATTTGACGTTCCAAATTGCCTTGAACGATTTCCGCGCCGATTGCCAATTTTTCCAACGTCTCTTTTCTGCCGAGTGCCTCCGCGCGGCGTTGTTGACGCATTCCGATTTCATTGCCGAAAAATCTTACAATCTGTTCGCCTTGTTCGGGGTGTGCGTCGAGTTCGCGCTGACGATCCAAATTTATCTGCTTAATTTCCAGATCCATTTGCTCCGCCATTTTCGTGAGCTCGTCAATCATTCTTGCCTTGAGTTTTTCCGTCAACTTTGCCTTTATCACAACGGGCACTCTTACGTTAATACTTTCCATTTTTAAAACCTCCAAAATTTTTTACCGCCGTATAATATCAAAAAGTTGTGCGGCGGGCAACAAAATTTTCAGCTAAATTTTTTATATTTGTAAAAAAACCAAATTATTCCCAGCCAAATCGGCATCAAAATAACGGCAAGGCGCATTTCTTCCATCGTCAACATCATCAAAATTATTCCGACGATAAACGCCAGGCACAAATAATTTGAGAACGGGTAGAAAATTGCTTTGAATTTTGTTTCCAGACCGACTTTTTTGCAATGTTCACGAAATTTTAAATGCGTCAAAATTATCATCGCCCAACTGATTATCACCGCTCCCGCGACGATTGACATCAGATACATAAAAATTTGTCCCGGGAAAAGATAATTTAAAATCACGACGATTAAAGTTATTCCCGACGAAACCAAAATTCCGTTGACGGGAACTTTTCGGGCGGAAAGTTTTTCAAAAAATTTCGGCGCGTTTGAACTCGTCGCCAACCCGTAAAGCATTCTTGAATTTGAATAAATTGCGGAATTATATACGCTTATCGCCGCAGTTAAGACGACGAAATTCAAAAGATTCGCCGCGCCGACAAATCCGACATCTTGAAAAATTTGAACGAAAGGACTTGCCTGCGTGCCGACTTCATTCCACGGCCAAAGCGTCATCAAAACAAACATCGTGCCGACGTAAAAAATTAAAATTCTCCAGATAACTTGATTGATTGCGCGGGGAATGGTTTTTTCGGGATTTTCAGCCTCGCCCGCCGTGATTCCGATTAACTCAATTCCGCCGAAACTGAAAATTACCGGCACCATTGCCAAAAACATTCCCGATAAACCGTTCGGAAAAAATCCGCCGTGTATCCAAAGGTTTTCAAAATTTTTCGGGAAAGGATCGGGGTCTGTGAAAATATAATAACTGCCGAGAATTATCATAAAAATAATTGCGGAAATTTTTATCAACGCCATCCAAAATTCAATTTCGCCGTACGCGCTGACCGTGATTAAATTTATCAGCGTTATTATAACGAGACAAATCAACGCGCTGATCCATTGCGGCAAGTCCGGCAACCAGTACGAAACATAAATACTGACCGCGCTCAATTCCGCCATGCTGACGAAAATGTATAAAAACCAATAATTCCAGCCCGCCAAAAATCCCGCGAAATGTCCCCAATATTTATT
>CAJOCT010000097.1:11333-22919 GCA_905236725.1 uncultured Selenomonadaceae bacterium
ACGCTCATTTCTCCGAGCATTCGCATAATAAAAAAAACTATTATTCCGCCGACCAAGTAACTCAAAATTACCGCCGGCCCCGCCATGGAAATTGTTGCAGTCGAGCCGTAAAATAAACCCGTGCCGACCGCCGTTCCCAGCGCGATCATCTGCAAATGACGATTTTTTAAACCGCGCTTTAATTTTTCTTCTGCCATTAAAATAAAATCTCCCTTTATTTGAATTTTTTAGAGTGTGTTTTACAAGAACAAATCTTTTAAAATTAGCTTATTAAGTAAAAAAAAATTTTTTTTATTGAAATGCTACTTTTCTTTGTGCCGACAAAGAAAAGTAGCCAAAAGAAAACTCGATCGCTTCGTTCGCGTCACGCTCACTAGGCGATCGGGGGCGCACATCCCTGTGCGCCGGGTTTTGTCTTACTGATTCAGCCGATTTGCACGATGTGAATAATTTTGTGTCCGCGACTTTCGAGCTGATTTTTTATTTTGTCCAAAAGTTCTTGATGTGCGTCGATTCGCACGACAATTTGATAACTTTCTTCATCTTGTCGGCAAGTTATCATACTGTCAATATTTATGCCGTTGTCGGAAAAAATTTTTGTAATCTCCGCCATAACGCCGACTTTATTTTTAACGTCGAGAGTTATCCGAGTTTTGCCGCCTTGAGGCAGTCCCATAACGTTGACAAAAGTTTTTAAAATATCCGTCGCCGTGATAATTCCGACGACTTGCCCGACTTCCGAAATAACCGGCAGACCGCCGACTTTGTTGTTAAACATAATCAGCGCGGCTTCTTCAATCGTCGCATCTTCGTTGACCGTGACAACTTTTTTCTGCATAATGTCGCGAACTTTTAACTTGTCGAGGAGCGAACGAATTTCATATTTCGACAAACTCGTCGCGGGCGAAGGTGTAACGCGCATAACATCGCGGTCGCTCAAATATCCGACAAGTTTGCCGTCGTCAACGATAATCATTCTGTGAAATTTATTTTTTTTCATAACCCTGTCAACTTCGCCGACAGTTGCGTCGCTCGTCATTGTTACAGGGTGTTTGGTCATTCTCTCTGCCACAAACATTTTTCAAAACTCCTTCCTGACTTCGATAAAATTTTTTTCTGTGATGATAAAATCAACGGGCATATCGTGCGGTTCAATCGGCAAATTTTCCGTGACTTGAAAATCAAAGGCAAGCGCAATTTTTTTTGCATTTTTGGCGAGATTTAAAAATCTGTCATAATAGCCGCCGCCGAGTCCCAATCTGTAACCGCGAATATCGAAAGCCGCGCCCGGTACAATTATGCAATCGATTTTTTCAATGTCAAGGAATTTTCTTGAATTTTTTTTCACGGTTAAAATTCCGAAATCGCCGACTTCCAGCGAATCAAAATTTTTTAAAATCACCGGCTGAATAATTCCGCGCTCAACTATTAAAGGTATCGCCAAAATTTTTTTCTTGTCGAAAGCGTCTGCGAAAAATTCGCGCAGTTGAATTTCGTCCGCCATTGACATATACGCCATTATGACGGAGGAATTTTTATAAAGTTCGCTCGATAAAAATTTTTGTACGATTTTTTTAGATAAATTTTCGCGTTCTTCGACGGACAAATTTTTTCTCAACGCGATAAATTTTTTCCGCAAAGATTTTTTTTCATTCAACATTTTCTTTTGCCGCAAGAGTTCCGACAGCGTTTTTGGAAATTTTTATTTCGACGCTATCGGCAATTTTTATTTTCAAAAATTCTTCGTTGAGTTCGGTTATCGTGCCGTAAATTCCGCCGATCGTCACAATTTCCACGCCTTCTTTCAACGCGCTGAGCATTTCGTCGCGTTCTTGCCGAGCTCTTTTTTGCGGACGATACAGCAGAAAATAAAAAATAAACAGCATAAATAAAATCGGTGCCCAACTCAACATTCCCGCCATTGCTTCATTTTCCATTAAAAAATTCTCCTTTCAAAATTCGCATAAAAAAATATTTGCCATAAAATCCGGATTTTCCGTCAAAACAAGCACTCTTTTAAAAAATAATCCCGCTTTTCGGCGGGACTTTTTTTATTTACGAAATACTCACTATATCTTGAAACGACGCGACCTTACAAAACTTCGTTATCATCACCAACCGGTTTGGGATTTTAGCATTTTTTTTCAATTTTAACAAGCGTAAAAAAGTCGGCAGACAGACAATTAAATTTTTAGCCGCAAATTTGATTATTTCTTTTACGGGTACACGGCGAACGCAGAAAAATTTTTTATTTTTTTCAAGGCACGTTCGGCAAGAAAATTTTTTCTGTCGGACTTTTTTATTTTAATTTCGGGCGGCGGCAAAAGTCCGAATGTTATGTTCATCGGCTGAAAATTTTTTTCGTCCGCAGTCGTTATGTAATTCGCCAATGCTCCGTGACAAGTTTCTTTCGGAAAAATTTTTGCATCAAGATTTTTCGCAATTCGCGCCGCATTTATTCCCGCAATCAAACCCGCCGCCGCTGATTCGACGTAACCTTCAACGCCAGTCATTTGTCCCGCAAAAAAAATTTTCGGATTATTTTTTAACTGAAACGTCGGCAATAAAATTTTCGGCGAATTTATATAAGAATTTCTGTGCATAACTCCGAAACGAACAAATTCGGCGTTTTCAAGTCCCGGAATCATTCTGAAAACTTTTTTTTGCTCGCCCCAAGTCAAATGAGTTTGAAAGCCGACTAAATTATAAAAAGTTGCCGCAGAATTATCTTGTCGAAGTTGAACGACGGCGTAAGAAATTTTTTCTGTTCGCGGGTCAACAAGTCCAACTGGTTTCATCGGACCGAATCGCAGAGTATCTTCTCCGCGACTTGCGATAACCTCAATCGGCAAACAACCTTCAAAAAAAATTTCTTTCTCGAAGTCGTGAGTTTCAGTTTTTTCTGCAGAAATTAAAGCCGCACGAAAATTTTTATATTCTTCTTCATTCATCGGGCAATTTATATAAGCCGCGTCCTCGCCTTTGTCATATCTCGACGCTTTGAAGGCTTTTTCAAAATTTATCGAATCGACTGAAACGATCGGCGCAACTGCGTCATAAAAATAAAAATCTGTTTCGCCGGAAATTTTTTTTATTTCGATAGCCAATTTTCCTTCAGTCAAAGGTCCGCTCGCGATAATTAAAATATCTTCTGAATTTAAAAATTTTTCCAAGTCTGTGACTTCTTCCTCAAAAAAATTTAAATTCGGCAGAGATTTTATTTTTTCGGTGACGACTGCGGAAAATTTTTCTCTGTCAACCGCCAACGCTCCGCCCGCAGGAATTTTTGTTTCATCGGCGGAAGAAATTATCACGGAATTTAATTTTCTCATTTCTTCTTTCAAAACTCCGACTGCGTTTTGCAAAGAATTTGCGCGAAGTGAATTGCTGCAAACCAATTCCGCAAAATTTTTCGATTTATGCGCGGGAGAAAATTTTTTCGGCTTCATCTCAAATAAATTTACTTCAACGCCGAATTTTGAAATTTGCCACGCCGCCTCACAACCTGCAAGACCCGCTCCGATAATATTAACTTTCAAAATTTTTTTCACCTCAACAAAATTTTTTTTATTTTATCACAAAAAAAATCTCCCGAAGGAGAAAATTTTTTCGATTTATAAAATTTTATTTCAAAAATTCTTCGTAACTTACAAAATTTTTTCCGAGAGCATCGGCGACGGGTTTATTCGTAATTTTTCCGTCAATCGTGTTTAAACCTTTCGCAAGTCCGAAATCTTCCGCGCAAGCAATTTTCCAACCTTTTTCAGAAATTTTCAGCGCATAAGGCAAAGTCGCATTCGTCAAAGCAAGCGTCGAAGTTCTTGAGACTGCGCCAGGAATATTTGCAACAGAATAATGAATCACGCCGAATTTTTCAAAAGTCGGATCGTCGTGAGTTGTAACGTGATCTGCAGTTTCGACGCAACCGCCCTGATCAATCGCAACATCGACGATAACCGAGCCTTTTTTCATTTCTTGAACCATTTTTTCTGTAACAAGTTTCGGAGTTTTCGCGCCGGGGATTAAAACCGCGCCGACAAGTAAATCAGCTTTTTTCGTCCAATTTGAAATATTATAGCTGTTCGACATAATTGTTTGAATTTTTCCGCCAAAAATATCGTCGAGGTAACGAAGTCTTTCAATCGACAAATCAATTATCGTAACTCGTGCGCCGAGTCCGACAGCAATTTTCGCCGCATTTGTTCCGACAATTCCGCCGCCGACTATTACAACTTGACCCGATTCAACTCCGCTCACTCCGCCCAATAAAATTCCGCGTCCGCCATTTTTATTTTCCAAAAAATGTGCGCCGATTTGAATTGACATTCTCCCAGCAATTTCACTCATCGGAGCCAAAAGCGGCAAACTTTTTCCGTCACGCCCGACAACTGTTTCGTAAGCGATTCCCACAACTTTTTTTTGCAAAAGTGCGTCAGTCAATTCGGGTTCCGGCGCGAGATGCAAATATGTAAATAAAATTTGTTTTTCATGAAAAAGTTCGTATTCGGATTTCAGCGGCTCTTTGACTTTTATAATCATTTCGGATTCGTCGAAAATTTTTTTCTTGTCGGAAAAAATTTCTGCGCCGACTGAAATATAATTTTCATCAGAAAAACCGCTCCCGACTCCAGCAGATTTTTCGATTAAAACTTTGTGACCGCTTTTTATGAGAGATTCCGCCCCAGCAGGTGTCAATCCGACGCGATTTTCATTATTTTTAATTTCCTTCGCAACTCCGATAATCATTTTAAAAACCTCCTCGAAAAATTTTTTTCATAATTCAGCGTGAAAAAATTTTTTCCTGCAAAAAAAAATCCCGACGACTTTTTTTCTCTAAGGGATTTTTTTTTATTTATCGCCGTAATGATTTTTACATTCCAAAACCTCAATTATTTCATCATTTATTTTAAAAATCAGACGATTTTTTTTATCAATTCTTAAACTCCAATATCCGGAATAATTTCCTGTCAAAGGTTCAGGCTTTCCTGTGCAATTATAACCGTTTCGCTCAATGTCTTTAAGCAAATTATTTATTTTTTTCAAAACTTTTTTATCTTGCTCCTGCCAACTCAAATATTCTGACCAAGCTCTTTCATGCCAAAAAATTTTCATCAATCAACCTCAATCAATTTATGTTCAACCATATTTTTTCCTTTTTTTGCATCGTCAATTCTTCTGTTCAATTCAGAAATATTTTCATCGCTCCAAAATGTATCAAATTCCAACTTTCCGCCGTATTTTACACTGTTTACCAAAATTTTTATGCAATCTGACAAACTCATTCCGGTTTTTTTTTGAAATTCTTCTAAATCTTTATTTTCTATTGCAATATCCATAATCATTTTTTTCACCTCAAAATTATTTTAAAAAATTTTTTAAGTCATATTGTAAAAAATCAGAGAAAATATCGTAATCAAAAGAGTTATTTTTAATTTTTTCAAATAAGGCGCAGGATTATTTTTTTTATTGATAATAGTTTTGACTGCAAAAAAAATTGCGGGAATCAATGAAATATAAAAAATCAATGAAAAAATATCTGCCACCGTACACACCTCCGAAAATTTTTTAATTCAATGTAAAAATTTTAATTTCTCGAAAATTTTTTGTCAATATTTGTTTTGAAATTAAAAAATTTTTTTTGGAAAAATTTGTTTTGAAATTAAAAATTTTTTTGAACTGAATTTTGAGAGGTTTGAAAATGTGACTTTCAACAGCTGAAAATTTTTGACTTACTCCACAAAAATCCCATTCTGCCGCCATTTTTTTAGAAATTTTAATTTTTTCGCGAAAATACTTTTTGTGCAGATTAAAATCAAGTAAGATATTTTTTGTGCAGATTAAATTATTTTCGGCAAAAAAAAATAAGCCCGAAGGCTTTAAAATTTTTAAAAATTATTTTACGACGATATTAACCAATTTATTCGGCACGGCGATAATTTTGAAAATATTTTTATTCGCGATGAGTTCCTGAACTTTTTTCATCGTCGGAACAATTTTTTCAAGTTCGGTTTTTGATAAATTATTTGCAACTTTGACGTGTTCGCGAACTTTTCCGTTAATCTGAATAACAATTTCGATTTCGTCTTCAAGAATCGCATTTTCGTCAAAATTTATCGCTCCAAAGTTCTGCGGAAATGTGCGGGACGAACGGCGCGAGCATAATCAACAAATCTTTCGCAAATTCGCGAGCGAGATCGGAATTTATTTTTTTATCTTGGAAATTATGCGCGGCGTTGACGAGTTCCATCAGCGAACTTATCGCGGTATTAAAAGCAAATCTGTCGCGAAGGTCTTCGGTAACTTTTTTTATAGTTTTGTGCAAAATTCTGCGGAAATTTTTTTCTTCGTCCGTCAAAATTTCTGCGGAATAATTTTCATTTCCGTTTTTAATTTCATTTTCAAAAATTTCCAAAATTCTCCACACGCGATTTAAAAATCTGAACGAACCTTGAACGCCTTGATCGCTCCAGTCCAAATCTCTTTCAACAGGTGCGGCGAACAAAATAAAAAGTCTTGCGGTATCCGCTCCATATTTTGAAATAATTTCTTCGGGCGAAACGACATTTCCGAGAGATTTTGACATTTTCGCGCCGTCTTTGATGACCATGCCCTGCGTCAATAAATTTGTAAAAGGTTCGTCATAATCCAAAAGTTCGGCGTCTCTCAAAACTTTTGTAAAAAATCTTGAATAAAGCAAATGCAAAATTGCGTGTTCAATTCCGCCGATGTATTGATCGACAGGCGACCAATAATTTATTTTTTTTCTGTCGAAAGGCAAATTTTCGTTGTGCGGGTCGGTGTAACGCATATAATACCAACTCGAACAAATAAAAGTGTCCATCGTGTCAGTTTCTCTGTGAGCATGTCCGCCACATTTCGGGCAAGTGCAATCATTAAATTTTTTTGAAGTTGAAAGCGGACTTAATGCGCCTTGTTTAAATTCAACGTCGTCAGGAAGTTCGACGGGCAAATCTTTTTCGGGAACTAAAACTTCTCCGCATTTTTCGCAATAAATTACGGGAATCGGAGCTCCCCAATATCTTTGACGAGAAATCAACCAATCGCGCAGTCTGTAATTAACTTTTCTCTTGCCGAAATTATTTTCTTCGGCATAATCCATAATTTTTTTAAAACCTTCGTCAAAATCCATTCCCGAAAATTTTCCAGAATTTATTAAAATTCCTTCGTGTTCGACGTAAGCCTCTGTCATTTCTTCGAGTTTCAATTCTTTATCTTTCGGCCGGAGAGTCAAAATAATTTCGATATTATATTTTTTTGCAAACATAAAATCGCGCTGATCTTCTGAAGGCACGCCCATAACCGCGCCCGTGCCGTACTCAAAGACAACATAATTTGTAATCCAAATTTGAACTTTTTTTCCGTTGAAAGGATTTATACAATAAAAACCCGTGAAAATTCCCTCTTTTTCAGATTCCGACGAAGTTCTTTCAATATCGGACTGATTTTTGACTTTTTCGCAGAAATTTTTAATTTCGTCGGCTTTTGGAGATTTTTTTAAAATTTTTTCAACAAGTTTATGTTCGGGAGCAAGTGCAAGAAAAGTTATTCCGAAAGAAGTATCGGGACGAGTTGTATAAACAGAAATTTTTTCGTCGAGTTCGGGAACGTCAAAAGTAATTTCGAGACCTTCACTGCGACCGATCCAATTTTCTTGCATAATTTTTACGCGTTCAGGCCAACCTTTGAGTTTGTCCAAATCTTTTAAAAGTTCGTCGGCGTAATCGGTAATTTTGAAAAACCACTGCGCGAGATTTTTTTTATGAACTTCATTGTCACAACGCCAACATTTTCCGTCAATAACCTGTTCATTTGCCAAAACAGTTCCGCAAGTATCGCACCAGTTGACAGCCGCCTCTTTTTTGTAAGCAAGCCCGCGCTTGTAAAAAAGTTCAAAAAGCCACTGCGTCCAGCGATAATAATCTTTTCTGCAAGTTTCAACTTCTCTGTTCCAATCATAAGCCAAGCCCATAGATTTTTGTTGCGCAATCATATTTTTTATGTTGGCAAAAGTCCAATCGCCGGGTTTGACTCCGTGAGCAATCGCCGCATTTTCCGCCGGCATCCCGAAAGCGTCAAAACCCATCGGGTGAAGGACGTTAAAGCCCGCCATAGAACGATAACGCGCAACAACATCGCCGATCGAATAATTTCTGACGTGCCCCATGTGCAAATTTCCCGAAGGATAGGGGAACATTTCGAGCGCGTAATATTTCGGACGAGTCTCATCGATTTCAGTTTTGTAATAGTCGGGCGCGTCCCAAACTTTTTGCCATTTCTTTTCAATTTCTTGAGGATTATATTTTTCCAAAAAAATTTACCTGCCTTTCAAAAAATATTCGCTATCTTATCAGTTACATTGCGAAGTGTCAAAATTAAAATTCTTGTAAAGTAAATTTGAATCTGATAAACTGCAAAAAAATTTTTTGGGAAGGAAATCAAATTGAAAAAAATTTTGCTGGCTTATAATCCGGTGTCCGGCAGTGCGGTTTTCAGAAAAAAACTTGATGAGATTATCGAAAGTCTTCAGCGCAGAAAAATTTTGCCCGTGATTTATCGAACTCGCGCGGAAAATTCTGCGGAAGAATTTTTTGAGTGCGTGAAAATTTCTGACGTTCAAGGAATTTTGGCGGCGGGCGGAGACGGAACTTTGCACAGAGTTATAAACTGGATGAAAAAATTTGAAATAAATTTGCCTGTCGGAATCATCGGCAGCGGCACTTCAAACGATTTCGCAACTCACCTTAAAATTTTCGACACGGAAAAATATTTTGACGCAATCGCCGAAAATAAAATTCGTCCGATTGATTTGGGCTTGGTTGACGGCGGAGAATTTTTTATAAACGTTGCAAGCGCGGGAGTTTTTACCTCGATTGCTCATGAAGTTGATTCGCGGCAAAAAAATGCGTTGGGAAAAATTGCTTACTATCTGCGCGGAATCGGTGAACTTCCGAAATTTAAAACTGTCGAACTCGAAATTAAAGCCGACGAAAAAATTTTTCAACTTGAGGCGTTTTTATTTTTGGTCTTGAACAGCCCCGCAGTTGCCGGAATGAAAAAAATTTCCGACGTTGCGAAAATCGACGACGGAAAATTGGATTTTCTCGCGCTGAAAAAATGTTCTCCTCGAAAACTTTTCACCGTGACGCAAAAACTTTTGGCGGGAAAATGCATTGATTCCGACCCGAATATTTTTTACTTGCAGGCGAAAACTTTTGAAATAAAATCTTCGGCGAATTTAATCAGCGATCTTGACGGCGAAGTTGGCGGAAAATTGCCGATAAAAATTGAAACACTTCCGCAAGCCGTGAATTTTTTTGTTTTATGAAAACACTTGCAAGAAAAAAATAATTGTGCTATTGTTGCAACGCTGTTATCGGCGTTTAAAAAATTTTTTGGAGGTAGTTCACTTTGGCAAAAACATATTACGACCAGGATGTAAACTGGGAAATTATGAACGGCAAAACCGTTGCGATTATCGGTTACGGCAGTCAGGGGCATGCTCACGCGCTGAACTTGAAAGAAAGCGGCGTTAATGTCATTGTCGGGCTTTACGAAGGCTCTAAGTCAAAAGCCGTTGCGGAAAGTCAGGGCTTGACTGTTATGAACGTTGCGGACGCGGTGAAATCTGCGGACATCGTCATGGTCTTAATTCCGGACGAAAAACAGGCTGACGTTTACAAAAATGAAATCGCGCCCAATCTCAAAGACGGCGCGGCATTGGCATTTGCTCACGGCTTCAACATTCATTTCAAACAAATTATCCCGCCGAAAAATGTTGACGTGTTCATGGTTGCTCCGAAAGGACCCGGTCACCTCGTTCGCAGAACTTTTGTTGAAGGCGGCGGCGTTCCCGACGTTTTCGCGGTTGAACAGGACGCTACGGGAAAATGTTTTGACATTGCCCTTGCCTATGCTCGCGGAATCGGCGGCACTCGTGCAGGAGTTTTGCAGACAACGTTCAAAGAAGAAACCGAAACCGATCTTTTCGGTGAACAGTGCGTACTTTGCGGCGGCGTGACTCATTTGATTCAAGAAGGTTTTGAAACTTTGGTCGCGGCGGGTTATCAGCCGGAAATCGCTTACTTTGAAACTTTCCACGAAATGAAACTTATCGTCGATCTTATGTACGAAGGCGGAATGGCGAAAATGCGCAAATCCATCAGCGATACTGCGGAATACGGCGATTACACGACCGGCCCGAAAATTATTACAAAAGACGTTCGCAAGGCTATGGAAAAAGCTCTCGAAGAAATTCAGAACGGAACTTTTGCAAGAAATTGGCTTGTTGAAAATCGCGCGGCAGGTCGTGTAAACTTCCTTGCTCAACGTCGCATTCACGCCGAACATCAAATTGAACAGGTCGGAACGAAACTCCGCGGCATGATGAGTTGGCTTAAAGACGGCAGTGATCTTTCAAAAGACTAAAATTTCAGTGGTCAGTGGACAGTGAACAGGTTACAGAGATTTTTCCCTATTCGCTGTTCGCTATTCCCTACCCACTTTTTAAAAATTTAAAGCAGTCATTTTTGATGGCTGCTTTTTTAGCGGATAAAACTTTTTTTCAGAGAAAATTTAAAAGGACTTGGTAAAAATTTTTAAACTCGGCGAAAATCAAAAAAATTTCTTTCAACGCGCAATTTTTTACGCACTGTTATATTTTTACTTGATGAATGTTTTTTACGTGGACATTGGGCAAGTTATGGGCGCAACTTATATCATTCCGTCATTTTTGCCGATGATTTTATTTTTGTTCGTCGGACAAATTGCTGACGGCGAATTTATTTTTTCAAAAAAACTTCTGCCGAATTTATTGACGGGTCTCGCGTGGTGCATGACTTTTATTTTGGTTTACACGTGGACCTATCAAAAACCGTGGTTTATGTCGCTTATTTGTTACGATTTTGTCATAGGCACGGCAATTTTTTTATTTTTGTCGAGTTTGGAAATTTTTTTCGCAAAAATTTTTTCCGCGCGATTATCGGCAATTTTTTTGTCCGCATTAAATTTTTTCTGCCTGTTAATTCCGTTCGTGCAAGCGGTTTATTATTGTATGTTTTGGCATTGTCTCTCGCCCGCGTCGCTGATGTCGCTTTATCTCACGAATTGGAAAGAAAGTTTAAATTTCATTCAATCGAACTTGGGAATTTTCCCGACGATTTTAATTTTTTCGGCGATATTTTTTTTGCTCCGACTCGCGTATAAATCTCACAAAAAATTTTGCGATGAAGTTAAAACTAAAAAAATTTCTTCATTGCAAAAAATTTCCGTGATTTTTATTTTAATCGGCACTTTTTCCGCGATGAATTATTTTGTCCCGCAATCTTCGATAGCTTTGCTCTGGAAAGATGTCACCGATTACGTCGCCGAAACTCAAAAATTTTCTCAAAACTACGCGAAAAGATTTTCTGATTTAAAAATTGATCCTTCGCAAACTTCCGCCGCAAAAACTCCCGGCACGATTATTTTTGTTATCGGCGAAAGTGCAAGCAGAAGTTATATGCACGCCTTCGATAAAAATTTTCCCTTTGAAAATACTCCGTGGCTCGACAGCAAACTTTCTGACGA
>CAJOCT010000098.1:0-9662 GCA_905236725.1 uncultured Selenomonadaceae bacterium
CAATCAACCTTCCCAATAAATTTTACTGCCGATACCGCCGTCACGAACATCGACGTGAATAAAATCTTGGTAAGGATAAAGCCCGATACCGTCAAAAGGCAACTGCTCAACGTACCATTGGAATGTATCGAAACTCATACCTGCGGGAACTGCCAAATCCGCCGCCGTGCCTAAAACGTGTTGAGAGTTGGGAACTCCGCCGACGTTCGCGTTGTGAATCGGGCAACGATAACCGCTGTTAATGTGAATCGGCACGCCGCCCATATTCGCGCGGAGTTTTTCCAAAAGTTCAATCAATTTCGGGTGCATATCGCCGCACTGCCCGCAATGATGACAAGCAAATTCATCGGTTGAAAAATGTTCGCTTAAATTTCCTTTCGGAATATTTTTCGGAGCGTCAACAGTGTCGGGAATCGGCGCAGTTCCTTGAAGATAATCCGTCACGCCGCGAGCAACTGCCCGCGCAAATTCGTCTTCTTTTTCGACAAGTAATTGAGCGTCCGCAGGATTATCGATAAAAGCAAGTTCAACCAAAATTGCAGGTGCGTTTGTGTTACTCGTGACGTAAAGCCGATTGGTTTTAATTCCTCTGTCAACAGTGCCGAGAGATTTTACAATCTGTTTCTGTACGCACTCCGCGAATTTTTTACCTTTCGCCGAGCTCGCACAATACAAAGTTTCAGTCCCGCTTGCCGAGCCAGTCGCCGCGTTGCAGTGAATCGACAAAAATAAATCCGCGCCCCAAGAATTGGAATCCGCGCAAATTTCGCCCAATCCGTCATATTGAAAAACTTTCGTCACAAGCCCGACCGCCTGTAAATAATCCTGCACACGGTGAGAGATTTTCAAGGCAACGTCCGCCTCTTTTAATCCGTTTCCGCAAGCTCCCGGGTCAACTCCTACGCAGTGTCCCGGATTTATAAAAATTTTAGCCATTTTTAAGTCTCCTTTCCAATAAAAAAAACCGCCGAATCACTTCAACGGTTTAACTGTGTTCGCCAATATCTTTTTTCTTGTCCCAATTCTTGCCCGTGAGTACTCCGCCCAATCCGCTTACAATGGCGATGGGAATTTCTGTTCCCGCCGACGAGCGAGTAATTATCGAATAGGCTACCCAACCTGCAATAGACAGAACACCCATTATTACAAGTCCCCAAGCAATAATTTGATTCATATCCCATTCTTTCATTTTTCAAAATTCACCTTCTTTTCGTAAGGCAATCTCATCAATTCGTTGTAAAGTTCCTCAATGCCGCCGTTGCCGCCGAGAAAGTGATATTTTCGGTAAATTTCGGTGATAGTGTTTTTTGCGTAAATCGGCGCAAAACCTCTCTCGATGTAATGGTGACATTCGCGAATAATAATCAGCCGCGTCGTCAAAATATCAAGTTCCTCAAAATTTCTTTCGCGACGTTTGATTTCTTCTTCAGTTTCACGAATTTTTTTGAACTTCCAGCTCAAATAAGTAATAGCCGCGCCGACAAGTCCTTCAATAATTAAAGTTATAATCTGTAATTCCATAACTTCACCTACTCAAAGTGCAAAAGTGCGAGTGTGTCGGAGTCGAGGTCATAAGGTGCAGACGGTGGAGTGAAGTTCGCGGTATGCAGAAGTTTTTCGGTGATTAAAAATTCGTCGATATAGCCGACGTAAGGAGACGTACCATTTTTTGCGGAACCGAGGTTTAAAACCTGAACAAACGCCGTCCCGAAACTCTTTGTAGCGTCATAATTCAGAACTTTTGAACCGTCGAAAAAGCAATACATCGTTTTTGAAGAATGCTGATAATCTAATTCGACGTGGTGCCAATCTGCGGAAATGGCAGTTGTCCCGACGTATTGCCCGAGTACCGTTCCCGCGACAACGTCCAAAAAGCGAATGAAATTTTTCGCGGTTACTTGCACGAGTAAATTTGTGTTTGCGGAAGGATCGCTCCAACAAAAACAAGTATTTGCCACCGATTTAAGAGGCGATTTAATCCAGAACGCAATGGCGCAATCTTTTCCGCCCAAACTGAAACCGGTTGCAGGTTGCAAATACGCCGACGTGCCGTTGAAATAAGCAGACTTCGAACCGAATTTTTTTTGTGTCGAAGAAAGAGCGGCGTTGAGATTGAGACAATAGCCGCCGGAATCGTCAGTAAAATATTCAAGTGTATCAAAATCAAAATGCAAAAGCGCGAGTGTGTTGCCGTCTAGGTCACAAGGCGCAGTCGGCGGCGTGAAGCCCGCGGTATGCAGAAGTTTTTCGGTGACAAAAAATTCGTCGATGTAGCCGGTAGTATAAGCCGTACCGTTTTTTGCCGCACCGAGAATAAAAGTATTGTATGTCGCAGTGCCGCAAGATGTCGCCGCGTTGTACGAAAGCACGTTTACGCCGTCCAAAAAAACGTACATTGTATTAGACGATTGTTGATAGTCGAGTTCAACGTGGTGCCAATCTGTGGAAATGGCGGTTGTGGCGACGTATTCACCGAGTTTTGTCCCCGTGTGAGCGTCCAAAAAGCGAAAATAATTCTTCGCGGTCAACTGCACGAGGATTTGGATGTTGACGCTGCTGGAAGTATTGCCCCAATAAAAGAAAGTACTTGTCGCCGACTTAGGAGTAGGGTTAAACCAAAAGGCGACGGCAAAATCTTTTCCGCCCAAAGCAAAAGGCGTGGGGAGTATCAAATAGCCGTTGCCGTTGGTATGCATCGACCTTGAGCCGAATTTTTTCGCGTCCGTTGACAAATATGCGTTTATGCTGTTCCAACGATTGCCGGCTTCGTCAAAAAAGTCTTCCCTCGCGACGTTCAATAAAGCCCTTGCCTCTGTCGCGTCGTTAGCCCGTAACAATCTCCTCATAAACGCCGAAACTCCCGTAGTCGCGGATAAATTATCCAACTCTTCTTTAACAGTCCCCGCGCCGTAAGCTACAATCTCTGCGGATGACGGCAAATTCAGCTCGGTAAATCCGCCCGCGCCGTCTGGGTGTTTCCACCTTACATTCTTTTCCATTTACATTCTCCTTTCTATCGCTGTAGAATTATTCAAAATCCAGTTTAGACTTAATAATAACGCCGTTATCGTTAAGCTCAAAGCCGTCAACAAAGCCCAGAAATGCCCCGAAAATCAATCTTCTCGGCTCTCGGGCAATCGTCAGAGAAATCGGATTACTGCCGGAATAGCTAGACGCGGAGCCGTTAAGTTTACAAGTTAATTTCCCCGCGCCGTCGTAATTAAATTCAAAAGTCTGCCAATTCGTCGACGTGTAATTATTTATCAGTTTAAGAGGTGTTGTCGTGAGTGAAGTCGTTCCCGTCGCCACTTGCAGGTAGACGGTTGACGCGCTTCCCACCGTCTTAACCTGCAAGCCGAATGAGCTTTTTTGCCCGAGTGCACGAAAAACGTTGTACGTCGTGCCTGACACCAGACTGCCTCTTCTCAGCGAAAAATTTATCGTGAAGGGATCGCCTCCGAAAGTGACGGGCGCGGCTGTCTGCAAGTTCTTTCCCTCCAAATACAAGACTTTTCCGCCGTGAGCAGTCGTATCGTCCGTCACAACTGCGTTACCTTGCCAGCGATTTTGTCCTTCGTCCCAAATTCCTTCAGACGAAATTTCCAAAAGTCTTTTGAATTCTTTTTCATCTGCGGCGTAAAGTTTCTTACCGCAAAATTTTTTATATCGTCCAGAGCGTCTTTGACAGTTCCCGAGCCGTATTTGACATTTTCCGCACTCGTCGCAAATCTGTACGATTGCCCGTTAATTTTAAAATCAGTGTTCATAAAATTATCACCTGCCTTAATCAAAAGGCGACAAGAATTTAATCCTGCCGCCTAATTTTTTTTTAAATCGGCTCGAGCCAAATAACAGTTGTGTCAGTGGGTTGAGTTGTGCCGATGTAAAAACGCATAGCACTTTCTAAGTCAGATTTTTTCGCGTAAGTTGAACTCATTCCGTCGATTGCGGCTTTATATTCGTTCGTGAAATCATTTGTCGATAAATCTTTTCCCGCAACTTTTTGAACGTAAGTATCGGTGAGCGTGTCCAAATCAATCGAACCTGCGCCACCGTGTGAATTTGAATCTGAATTGTGCGCGGCGATTGCGTCTGTCACAAGTTTTTTTGTGTTGGTTACAAGCGTTCCCGCACCTTCAAAATCCAATAGAGTTTTCATTTTTTTTCACCACCAAAAATAAAAAGCGACAGGAATTTACTCCTGCCGCCAAAAAAATCAAATTGTACTGCTGCCTGTTGAAGTAAGAACGTTGATAACGCCGAAATCGGTCAGATTGATTCCGTCATATTTGAACTGCGCTTTTTCAATTCCAAAAATATGTCCGAAACTCACACCGAATTTATTTTTATAATCGAAGGTGTCTTCTTCCCAAGTCGGACTGCCGCCGAGAGCAAAAACTCCCGCCTGTGCGCCCAAAAACAATGCGTGTCCTACCGGTATACCACCATTGCCCGTTGGTGTGCTTATAACGCGATTGCATTGGTGAACAATAACGCCGTCATAAATCCCGAGTTTGCCGCTGAAAATCGGATTTTTATCGCCGCGAACATTCGCAAATTTCTGCGCCTCAATCCAGTCGGGGTCTTTCTTCAAAGCGTGTGCCTGCCACTGGTCAACAACCATAACATAAGTATCGCCGATTCCCTCAACGTTGATGGGTTTAACCATTGTGCGTTCGTCAGCTTGAGCAAGCAATTTCGCCTTTCTGATAAGTTCCGCGCTGAAAGTGTCCGTAGTTCCGATTGAACTTTCACTTGTCGCCGTCCCGCCGTAAATAATCCTGTCAGCAGTCGGATTAGTTGAAAGTTTCGTGAAAAAAGTTTTATCAATGTTAGTTCCCATCCATTTTGAGAGAGCAACTTTCGCGTCTTTTCGCATATTTATTTGAGTGCGTTTTTCTTCCATTTTGCCTTTAATTCTGACACCGTTGCGAACTTGGTCAATTTTGACGGAAAAGTCGCGATAAATCATTTCTTCTTCGTTGCCTTCAAGAGTATTATCGCCGTAAATTCCCGCACCTTGCAACGGCATTAAAAGCCCGATGTGAATGGTGTCGCCCGCGTCTTTTTTTAACTCTTCCTTGACGTGAATAATGCTTTCGGCATTATTTCCCATAAATTTTTCAAAAAAAGATTTTTGCAAACCGCTTTCCCAAGTGTCCTTCGCCCAGCCTTCCATTACGAGTTCGGGAGCAACGTCGCTGATTCCGGTATCGACAAAAAGCTGAAGATTAAATTTCAGTTCCATAAATTTCAGTCCTTTCTATGTGGTCGTGTTTAAAAGTTTGTCCCTATATTCTTGCGGAATTTGATTCCAAGGGACAGTGTGAACCATTTCGGCGAGTGAAGACGCAGTAACGCCTCCGCCACTTCCCGGCACTCCGTTTATTTTATTTGTGCGCGGAAATTGCGGATTAGATTTTTTCTGTGCTGGTTTCGGCGCGGGAGTTTGCGCAGAATTTTTCGCGTCATACGCATATTTCGCCATATTGAAAAAATTTTGAATCGTTTGATAATCGGCAGGTGTCGCAAGATTATTTTGCAAACGCCAATCCGCCTCGCGAATAACTTCTTGAGCAACAGGACTTTGTGAATTGAAAAATTCAGTTCTCGCAAAATTCCTCAACGCCTCATACTCCGCCGCTTGAGTTTGCTGTTGCCTATAATTTTGAAATTCGTTGACAGATTGCGCCATTAAAGCCTGTCGCCGCTGTTCTTCCTGCGCCTGCGCCATTTGCGCCGCAACAATTTGATTGTAAGTGGCAATTTTCGCCAATTCTTTCGCGTGATTCCACAAGCCGATTTTCGGGTCGTCGTCTTCGAGATAGTCAATCGAATCAACATCTTCTTCAGAAAATCCCGTAAGTTGCATTGCAGTTTTCTTTATCGCGTCGTCAATTTGTTTCGCGTCCTCTACGCTGAAAAATTTTTGTGGCGGCTGTTGAACTTGATTTTCCGCAGGTTGCTGAAAAGTTTGCTGTTGAAAATTCTGTTGCGGAATATTTTGCGTCGCAGGTTGAAAATTCTGTTGCGGTTGTGAATTCAAATCGCCGAAACGCTGACGATATTGGGCAAGCAATTTTTCCGCGTCACTCGCCTTTGTCGCAAGTTCGTTTTTCTGGTCAATCGTCTGTTTGAAACGCGAATAAGGAATTTTGACGCGACTTAAATCTTTTTCGCCGGTATAATTTCCCTCGTCGTCAACCTCATCAACTTCATTTTCTACTTGAGTAGAATTTTGCTCCGCCGATTTCGCCATCATTTCACGAGCAATATTTTCAGAAACTCCCGCAAGTTCTTCGGGTATCGGCTCTAAATTTTCCTGCGCCGATTCTATAACTATAGAATTTTCTTCCGCCGTCTCATCTGCAAATTTTTGAATATCAAACATTAAAATTTCCTCCTGACTTTACGCCCTTAACGTGAGCGATTCGTTTATTTTATTGTGTTGTAAATTGCTATCGCCGAATTGATTGCAACTTCGGGATTTTTCGCACGTTTATTTTTCACTTCTTCAAGCTGAAACAAACAAGCCTCGACAAGTGCCGTTCGGATTTTACGTAAAAGTTCGTCGTCTTTCGCGAGTTCAATTTCATTTTTTGCCATTTTTTTTCACTTCCTTTAAAAAACAAAAAGCGCGAAGAATTTTTCCCCGCGCCCTTTGCATAAGTTTATTTTTTAAATTTAGAAATCGAACAAGGAATCAATGTCGGCGGAAGTCGCAACATTCGCCGCAAAATTCGCAAATTCGCCCGTTTTCTCGTCGTAAACGTACATATTTTTACTCGCAGTTTCAAGGTCAATGTAAATTTTCCCCGCAACGCCCGTGACTTCGGTCGAAGTTTTCACGCCGCCGTCGTCGGTGTAATATTTCGTCGTGCCGCCTTCGTCAACCGCGTGAATCAAAACAAGTTCACTCACGCCGGGCGGAAGTTTGTCGGTTTTGATAATTCCGTTGCCGTCAACGTAATCGGAACTCTGAATAAATTTTTCTTCGTTGAAAGTGTCCTGCTTGGTTTTGAAAGTTCTCAAGCCTTCAAGGTCGATAGCTTTACTCATTTTTCATCACCCTTTCACTCAAAAAGACTGTCAATCTGCGCAGTGGTTGCCGCAGAAATTTCCGCAGAATCAAGCGGCGTGTAACCGAGTGCGCCGGTCACGTTTGAATTGCTCAAACTGATAACGCCGTCCGTGTTCGTGATATTTTCGCCAACCGTGACAACGCCAAAAACGCCCGTATCGCTCGCCGAATTGTAAGTTCCTGCCTTGTCGCTATTTTTAACGTAAGTCGCGGCAATATCATTCCCGTCCGCGTCCTTGACGGCTTTATCCGCAGTCGAAACGGAATTTCCGACGGGAACGAAAACTGATCCGCCGTAACGATAAGTGCCGTCAATCGTCGCCGCAAGGTCAACATAAATTTTGCCCGTCTCGCCCGCGATTTCTTGCGTGTGTTCGGAATCGGAATAAAAAGTTATCGTGCCTTCGTTATTCACCGCGTAACCCTCGACAATATCGTCAACGTACGAAGGCAACTGCTCCGCCGTGACTTTTCCGCCGCTAAGTGACGCAAATTTTGTCAAATTGTACTCGTCCTGCTTGGTTTTGAAATGCTCCAAGCCCGTCAAATCTACATAATTTTTTGTCGGCATAATTCATCAACCTTTCTTTCTGTCGGGAAGTTCGACAATAAATTTTGTCTGCCCGTTGGCAAGAGCTTCGGGCGGAATTTTAATGGTCAAGCCCTCGTCTTTTTTCGGCGGGAAATGAGGAGGCGGGAAATGCGGTTTATGTCCCGGCTTTCCGTCAAAAATATTTCCTCCGTAAAAAGGATTCATCGGCGGTTTCGGCGGCGGTGCAGGAAAATTATAATAGTCCGAAGTCTGCGAAGTCGTATCAGTCGCGGGAGTTTCGGTATTTGTTGTTTCGCCGTCAGAATTTTCTTCAGCGTTCGCAGTTTCCGTGAAAGGCAACACCGCAAGCGCACAAGTTCCGCCGCCCGAAAGTCTTCTCGCGTAAACCGTCGCGGCGATATTCACCGTTTGCCACGGCTTGAGTATAATTCCCTGCTGTGAAATATCGTTCGTGATTTCGATATGTGCGTCGCCCGAAACGTTCTGAAAAAGTCCTGCGGAAACGTTAATTTTCGTGAAATCTTTCGTAAGTACGTAACGCATAATTTTTTCCTCCATTCAAAAAATTTTTTACGATAAAAAAAATCAACACTGGTCGCGAATTTTATGCATTTCAATTCTCCTTTCGCGCAAATAAAAAAGACACTCCGAAAAGTGCCTTTATCGATTTTTTACATTCTAACATATTTTTTTAAAAGTTATCGCCGTCATAAGAAAATTTTTAATGCTCATAAGCTGAATAATCAAAATCAAAACCGATGATGTTAAAAATCGGATTATCTTCCGAAAAAAATCCCAAAACTCGATAATTTCCGCCTGAATTGTTATCTCCGAAACGAAAAACAGAGATATTTGTATCTTTGCTAAGTTCAACTCCGTCAGGTTTAAATTTGATACTTTGGAAATTTAAATTTTCAAAGCCACAGTCTGAAGATTTATTTTTGGATAAAATTTCTAATCTTGTTTTTCCTGTCAGCCGCTTTACAAAATCAAAAAAATCCGTCAATGCTTTTTCTTTCTGACGCAAATTCTTATCTGAGAAAAAATTAAAGTTTCGATTTTTATTTTTTGACAAGTAACAAAGCGAAATCGAAATGGTTTTTTCAGTTTTTATCGGTTGACGATTTTTCGCCTGCACTTGTGAAAAAGGAATTTTTCCGCGCTTTTTATTCGACATAATTTCTCTCAAAATAAATTTTCATTTTATCGACCGGAATTTCTGCATTTCGCGGAGTTTCTTTCCAAGTTAATTCGTTGTGCGTCATATCTCGAAGTTTCCACGCAGAAAATTGTCCGAAAGCATTTTGAGTAAATTGAAGTGTGTCCTCCTCTTCTTTCGTAAAATTTTCATCGGGCGGTTCAAAATCTATTATTCCTCTAGCACCATTGTTTTTGTAAGTTTGATAAACCGATTCCACGACCGGTCCGTGCATCCAAGCAACAATCGGGTCATCAAATAATTTTTTTCCGTAAATTGCTAAGTGCATACCCTGCGCATAGTAAAGAAGTTTTTGAAGTTTGAGATTTGAAATATATTCTGTATCTTCGGCAAAAAATTTGAGATTGTTGCGACTCAAAAACCAACGTGCAACATTATCTGCCGTCTGCATTTTTTATACCTCCTAAAAAATTTTTCTTGAATTTTAATTTTTTTATCTTGCAAAGTCAAACAAATATTGATTCTGCTGACGTTTATCTGAAAAATTTTTCAACAAGCGCGATTCTCTGTTTTTGAATTTCAGCCTGACGAGAATCTTTTTCGTTACTGCCGATGTTCGGATTTTCCAAAACTGCACGTTCTTTTCTTGAAAGTTTGCTCATCAATTTTTGAGTTTCTTTCAAACGTTTGTAAAGTGCGGGATTGTAATTTTCCGGCTTTTTATGCGTCGTTTTAAATTCTTCGTGCAATTTCGTCTGCTCGTCAAAAAGTTCGTAATAATCATTTACGACACGCGGATTTTTATATGGAACTCGCAAAAATCCTCCGATTATCGGCAACCAATCAAGCGCGGGTGAAAATTCTTTGTC
>CAJOCT010000098.1:9672-13869 GCA_905236725.1 uncultured Selenomonadaceae bacterium
AAAAGTTTTCCGGCGTTCGCCGTGTATCCGTAGAAAAAGTGGTCAAGTTTTTGCGGCGAAATTCCGTTGTCGAAGAAAAATTTTGCAAATGAAGAATCGCCCAAAGTTTTCGCAAGCCAAGAAGTTCGCGAATCTGATTGTAAATTTTCTGGCAGTTTTTGCAAACGATACGAAACAACAGGTGCGTCCGTGAAGAAATTATAATTTGCCGCACATTCAAAAATCGGCTGAATCGCCGTCGGCATAAGGTCGGGCATTGCGTCGAAAAGCGGTTTGAAAAGTTTTTTAAATTTTATCGGCTCGTCGTTGTAAAGATTATTTAACAAAGTTTCAGTCGCGTTTGAAATAAATCTGATTCCAACGTCCGCGCCCTTCGGTATCCTCAAATGCTCGCCCAAAATCCAGTGCGTTTCTTTTTCCCAATCTTGAATGTCTTTTTTGTACCAATCTTCGTCGTGGTGCAACAAAAATGTCAAAAGTGCGGGCAAAATTCCGCCAATCGCAAGCCGAATCATCGCTCGTTGCCATTCTTTACGAACATTTTCATCTTTCGACCACGCTTTTCTGATGTCAAAAGTTCTCCAAAACTTATCCGCGCCCTGAATTGAGGCGTTCGCAAATGCGGTAAATGCGTTCCATTCACGACTTGCCTTTCCTCCGCGTGCAAAGTCCATTAAATCGCGGCTTTCAAGTGCCGCCGTTATCAAAATATTTTGGTCAATCTTGCCGCCGTTTTGTTTCGCCAATTCAGATTTTACTCGCTTAAAATGTCCGATTCTCGTACCAAGCTCCGAATATTCGCCCAAAACTTTAAAAAGTTCCAAAATTCCGCTTGCCGATTTAAATCTGCCGTATTTTCCTCTCGTCAACTTTTCGATACTCGACTTTGCATAATCGCGGTCAACGCTCCAAAAACTTGCCTGCGCTCCGCCTGAAGCCATCCACTGATAGTAATCCTCGTCCTTTTTCCACGCCGATTTAAATCCGCTCACCATATCCGTAAACGCCCTGACGTAACCTTTTACCAAGTCAAGCGGCGAAAAATACCCGTACTTGCTGTACAAGTAAGCGTCCTGCGGGTCACGGACAAGATTTCTCAAAGCAAAATTCGGGTTGTAAACCGTCGCCAAATTCCTGACAAGCGTTGTCCCTGCTCGTAAAAATCTCATAAAAGCCGACATTTGCACGGGCGTTAAATTGTTCACCGCCTTGACGACTGACGGGTCTGTGTCCAAATATTTTTTCTTGCCGCCTTCGTAAAAAGTTATCGTTGTGCCGACGTTCGGATTTTTATTTTCAACTTCTTCAATTATGCTCCCGACTCCGCCTTCTCTCGCAAGATTCGCCAACATAATTTTCGCGCGATTTTTTTCAGCTCGCTTAATCGTTGTGTAAGTATTTCGCCCGATTGAAAGCAACGGGTCAATTAAATCTCGGCTTGAACCTGTCATAAATTTTAAACTGTCGCCGAAACTTACATTTTCGTTTTCGTCGAAGACTCTGAACAGCGGCACGTAATTTTTCCAGTCCTTACGCATATTGATAACCGTGTCTTCGCTGACCAAACCGCACTCTTTCGCGATTTCCAGCATAAAATTTGAAAATCTCACCATATCTTTTTGCGCCGTGTCGAATTTTTCTTTTCCTTCAGCGATAATTTTGTCACACTCTTCCTCCGTGAACGGCGTTTGATAAATTTGTATTTTGTCGAATTTTTCCAGCGCGGATTTCAAATTTTTCTCAAGTTCTTTGATTTCTTTTTTGTCGGTGGCGTTCGATAAATCAGCTTGAAGTTTTTTGATTTTTTCCTCCGCTTTATCGCGTCTTTGCTGAATGGTTTTATTTTTTTCGTGAATATCTTTGACGTGGCAAGCGGCAAGGTAAACTGAAAAATTTTGACGTTTTTCTTCGTCTTCAAGTGCGCCAATATCTTTTAAAATATTGAACATTGTTTTGAACTCGCCGAAATTTTCAAATTTCAAGTTCGGAAATTCATTTTGCAACGCCTGTTTCACAAATTTACTTTCGCCTTCAATCATAATTTTCGCGATTCCCGCCGCCCCGCGATAAAGTCGCAAAGCCGTCATCGGATTTTCATTCGGCTTTAATTTTCTGCCGATTTCTTTTTCAACCGATTCAACCAAATCTTGCACGGGCTGAAGTTCTTCGACAAATTGTTCGTAAAGTTCGCGCCACTTCGACTTTGCCTTCTCGGAAATTGATTTATTTTCCTCGCCGCGCTCGTATGCAATTCGTCCGCGAAGTTGTTCCCAAATATCTTTTTTAGTTTCGGCTTGAAAAATGTTTCTGATGTCAATGAGTTGGTCGCGGTAAAAATCGTCGTTCGCGTTCATTGCACGTTGAAAACTTTCTGCCTCCGCCGAAGTGTTATTCGGTGCGCCCGTCAAAATCCACTCGGCAATATAATTTTTCATTTCGGCAGTCGGATTTAAATTCAATTTTTCAGCGATTTTTCCGCCGACTTCGGGAAGAATTTTTTCATAATCGTAAGCGTTTCGAGTGCGAATAACTTTTTGAACGTCTTTAACAACAATGTCGATTCCGTCCGCAATGTGTCCCGCCGCGATTTTATATCCGCTCAATTTTTCCAGTGCGTCTTTGATTTTTTTTCTCGTGCGTTCGTTGTGAGTATTCGTCCCCGCAAGGAAATTTTTCACACGTTGAGCAAGTGCCGCCGTCGAATTGTCGTTACTGCCGATTGAAAATTTCGCGCCGTCAAAATTATTTTCAACGTTCTGCAAATGTCGTTCAAAATTCTGTTTAGATTTTTCGTCGTCAATTACGGAGTGTGTCTCTTCATTTCTCGGATAAATTTTAATTGGCTCGCCGTTAAAACGTGCCTGTTCGTTGTAAAGTTTTAAAAATTCGTTGTGCGATTCAATATGCTCGGCTGTTACGTATCTTTGGATTGTCCCATTGCTCTCGCGAAGCCTTTTTCTAACTGCTCTGTCGTCGTGTTCGGGTCTAGTTTTTTCCCCAACTCGATATACTCGTCCTTGCTGTCTGTAGTTGCCCACCTGTACAGCAAATTTTTCTCTGATTCGCTCATCATAATCAAAACGCCTCCTCGCATACTCTAACCATACTGCTATCAATTTCATCTGTTCAGAATTTTTAGTGGCTTTTTTGAAGTGATAATTGGCATTCAACTTCGTAAAATATTTCAAACTATCTCGAATATCCCTCAAAGCCTTCACTGAATTTATTTGCAATAAATCTAAATTTCCTACGGCTTTTGAAATCACCTTCTCCACATTATCTCTAATTCCATCGGTCAAATATTTATCGAAAACTTGATTTTCTGTATTTTCGTCCATATCGGCTTCGTTGTCAATAAATTTTTCTGAATTGTCGAATCTTAACTCAACTTTCGGCAGTTGATGACCGTTCGCAAGTTCAAGTTTTTTCGTTCGACTGTTGAATCTGAAAATTTTATTTCCGTTCGCGTCCGTGAGATTTTTCGCGATATTTCCAAAAGTATTTGCCATTCGTTCATACTGCACGGTTTTCAAGCCGCCCTGTTTGTTATGAAAAATTTCTTTGAACTTGCTCAACGTGTCACGAATCCACGCGACAATTTTTTCAAGCAAATTTTTATCGTGAACGTCGTTTAAAATTTTATGAAGTGAATCAGCTAAAATTTCTTCCGTGATTTCAGCGCGATTTTTTAAATCCGTTCTGCCCGTCGTGTCCAAATAATTTTGAAGTTGTGCGTCAGATAAATTCGCCGTGTCCGCAAGATTTTTGAAAAGTTTAGGGCGTGTTGGCAAAGCCTAAATTTGAATCATTACGGCAGCGAGAATAATGAAATTCAGAAAACAATTTGACAATTTGTCGTAACGTGTTGCAACGTCTCTATAGTTTTTTATACGTTGAAAAAATCGTTCAATTATGTTTCGAGATTTATAAAGTTCTTTAACAAAAGTGTGAATGACGACGGCATTGGACTTGTCGGCAATACAAACTTCAGCTTTTGCTTGCGAAATAAAATTTCGTATCTCTTCGGAGCAATAACCCTTGTCCGACAAAATTTTCTTGCCTTCAAGAATAACCTTGCTCAAAGAAATGCTGACAAATTGAAAATGTTCATTTACAAGAGCGTGAATTTTGGTAGTTTTGCCTCCGCGTGACACCTCGTTATTTTGATTTACTCCCCAATCGATCCACTTGCGAAAA
>CAJOCT010000099.1 GCA_905236725.1 uncultured Selenomonadaceae bacterium
AAGCCGCTCGAAATGCTCAAGAACAAGCCGGAGTTTTTGTCAGCAGTTACACAAAAATTAAAAATCATCAAGTCGCTGAAGATGAAATTATTGCGATTATCAACGGAATTTTAAAAATTTTCGACGTAAAAGAAAATTTAATTCCTCAAAACGGAGGAAAAAATATTTTGATTCAAGTCACGATTAAAGCGTCGATTGATTCCGATGAAATAAAAAAATGGCTCGAAAAAGGAATTGAACAACGCTCCGAACTCGCCAGACAAAATGAAGAATTGCGAAAAGCTGTTGCCGAGCAAGATAAAAAAATTGTCGAACTTCAAAAACAAATTAAAAATGTAAAAACTCAACAAGATAAAGAAAAAATTACTAAAGAATTTAAAAATGAAGATAAAATTTTTTTGTCGAATCAAAAAGTTGAAGATGGAATTAAATTTTATGAAAAACAAGATTATAACAGTGCAATAAATTTATATACTCAAGCAATAGAATTAAATCCAAATTTTGCAGAGGCATATAACAATCGCGGAATTGCTTATAAAGATTTAAAAAATTATTCGCAAGCGATTTCTGATTTTAACCAAGCAATTAAATTAAATTCAAAATATGCAGATGCATATTACAATCGCGGAAATGCTTATAAAGATTTAAAAAATTATTCGCAAGCGATTTCTGATTTTAACCAAGCAATTAAATTAAATCCGAATGATGCAGCTGCATATAACAATCGCGGAATTGCTTATGCAGATTTAAAAAATTATTCGCAAGCGATTTCTGATTATACTCAAGCAATTAAATTAAATCCGAATGATGCAAACGCATATTACAATCGCGGACTTGCTTATGAAGATTTAAAAAATTATTCGCAAGCGATTGAAGATTACACGCAAGCCATTAAATTAAATTCGAATGATGCAGCTGCATATAACAATCGCGGAAATGCTTATGCACTTTTAAAAAATTATTCGCAAGCGATTTCTGATTATACTCAAGCAATTAAATTAAATCCAAATTATGCAAAAACATATTACAATCGCGGAAATGCTTATTATCATTTAAAAAATTATTCGCAAGCGATTGAAGATTACACGCAAGCCATTAAATTAAATCCGAATGATGCAGTTGCATATTACAATCGCGGAGTTATTTATGCAGATTTAAAAAATTATTCGCAAGCGATTTCTGATTATACTCAAGCAATGAATTTAAATCCAAATTTTGCAGATGCATATTATAATCGCGGAAATGCTTATTTAGAATTAAAAAATTATTCGCAAGCGATTTCTGATTATACTCAAGCAATTAAATTAAATCCGAATGATGCTGTGTCATATTATGTTCGTGGAATTTGTTATGGAATACTTGGAAATATTTCGCAAGCCGAAAAAGATTTTGCAAAAGCGAAAGAATTAGGATATGATCCGTGAAAATTTTTTTGGAGGCGATTTTATGGAAGATTTTTCAATTTCGGTAGTATTTAGCGGTCTACTTGGTTCAATTTTGACTATGATTTTTACAAAGTTTTATGATGACTGTAGACAAAAGAAAAATTTTAAGATTGAACAAAAAAATTTGGCAAAAGCACTTAAGACGGAAATTTCAGTTCTCGTAAAGATGTATCAAAAAATTAAATTGCCAGAAAATCCTCCGAACAATGGAAGTAACTTGAATGTTGCGTATATTTCCCAGAATTACATATCTGTTTATGAAAATAATACAAATAGGCTTGGAATTTTAAATAGCGATGACATTCCAAAAATTATTGAACTGTATATGTGCATAAAATATCTGATAGATTCTCTTCAGTGGTTATCTCAACGATGGGAAATATATTCCAGATATGGACGTACGCCAAATTATTCAAGTAAAGAACTTATTTTAAAAGGAGTTGATGTTGAAAATGCCTATAATGCAGCTCGTGAAGGTGAAAAAATAATTTTCAATTTATACAATGATGTTTTGAATAGATTGTCAAAATATTGATTGAAAAAAATTTTAAGCGACGGAAAAAAAATTCTCGCCGCTTTTTTTGTGCCTGAAAATAATTTTAGGTACGCAGAAAATATTTTTCTTGATTTTTAGGTACGCAAAAATATAATATGTAAAAATCTAAAAATTTGCGAAAGGTGGCGGCAGATATGGAAAGAGGACGCCCTAAGAATGAAATTCCTCGCTCGGAAAGCCTGCATTTGAGACTGACGAAATTTGAGTTTGAAAAAATTTCTCGAATTGCAAAACAAAAAAATTTAACTCGAACAAATGCAATTTTGAAAGGAATTGACCTTCTCGAACGCGATAAGCCAAAAAGAATTGCATCGCGCAGCATTAAAGAAATTTTAAAAGAACGCGGCGTTGATGTCAGCGATATGGATTAAAAAAAATTTTTCTTCGATAAAAAATTTTTTATCGGAGATTTTTTTTCAGAAAAAAATTTTTTTGTCAGAGATTTTTTTTATTTGACGGTGCAAAGGAATTTTTGTAAAATAATTTCGGAGTTGATTTTATGGACGAATATGAAATTGAATTTTATGAAAAAATTGGCGGGGAATGTCCTGTCGCTGAATTTTTAGACAGTTTAGATGAGAAAATGTTTGCGAAAGTTGCACGCAATATCGATATTTTAAAAATTCATAATATAAAATTACGGAAGCCGTTAGTTAAACTGATTGAGAACGGAATTTTTGAGTTGAGGACGCAAGTCGGAAATGATATAACGCGAATTTTTTATTTTTTCTGCATTGACAAAAAAATTATTTTAACAAACGGATTTACTAAAAAAACTCAAAAAACTCCGCGAAAATATATTGATATGGCTATTGAGTACAAAAAAGATTATTTATCGAGGTGAAAAAAATGAAATGGGAAGATTATAAAAGTGAAAAATTAAAAAATCCTGATTTTAAAAATGCATACGATGAACTTGAAGAAGAATTTAATTTGTTGAATGAAAAATTGACAGCAGAAAATAAAAAAATTTTGTCTGTGAGTAATGAAGAATCTTTTAAAGTAAAGACTTCACAAATTCGAGAAAAAAATTTAAAAATCGCAGGTTAAAAAAAAATAGCGACGGGAAAAAATTCTCGCCGCTTTTTTTTTGCAGAAAAAATTTTTTGTGATAAAATTTAAAAAATAATTTTTTGAGGAGGATTTTTATGAAAAAATTTAATCGCATTTTTTTAATTGTTTTGGACAGTTTGGGCATCGGAAATGAGCCTGACGCAGAAAAATTCGGTGACGGAGTTTGTAACACTTTAAAATCAATTTCAACGTCAAAAAAATTTTTCGCGCCGAATCTTACAAAATTGGGATTGTTCAATATCGACGGCGTTGAAAAAAATCCCGTGAAAAATCCGCTCGGAAATTTTGCAAGACTTCAAGAAAGTTCACAGGGAAAAGATACGACGATCGGTCATTGGGAAATTGCCGGAATTATTTCCGAAAATCCTCTGCCGACTTATCCAGACGGTTTTCCGGAAAAAATTATTTCCGAACTCGAAAAAAATTTCGGAAAAAAAATTATTTGCAACAAACCTTACTCTGGGACGGCGGTCATTCACGATTACGGGCAGGAGCACGAAAAAACAGGCGCGTTGATTGTTTACACTTCCGCCGACAGCGTTTTGCAAATTGCCGCGCACGAAAAAATTTATTCTGTCGACGAACTTTATAAATATTGCAAAATTGCGCGAAAAATTATGACCGGAAAAAATGGCGTCGGCAGAATTATCGCGCGACCTTTTATCGGAAATTTTCCGAATTACGAAAGAACTTCGCGAAGACATGATTTTTCTCTTGAACCGCACGCCGAAACTGTTCTCGATTCTTTGAAAAAAAATAATTTTGATTCAATCGGCGTTGGAAAAATTTTTGATATTTTTGCTGGACGCGGAATCACGAAAAATCTCGGGATTAACGAAAATAATTCTGACGGAATGAAAAAAACTTTGAACTTGATGAACGAAAATTTTTGCGGATTGTGTTTCGTGAATTTGGTTGATTTTGATATGAAATTCGGTCATCGAAGAGATATTGACGGTTATGCGAACGCCGTGACGATTTTTGACGAAGAACTCGGCGAATTTTTGAAAAAAATGCGCGACGACGATTTATTGATGATAACTGCGGATCACGGCTGCGATCCCGGAGCTCCCGGTACAGATCACACTCGCGAATATGTTCCGCTGATAATTTACGGCAAAAAAATAAAGTCGGGAAAAAATTTTGGAACTCTCCCGACTTTTTCGGTAATTTCTTCAATTATTGCAGAAAATTTTGATTTAGATTTTTCCGCGCCGTATGAATTTAAAAATATTTTTAACTCAATAATTTCAAAATGCAGTTGAACGCCAATTCATAAATCGAATGCGTTTTGAAATTTACGTTCGCCTTTTTCATTGCGCATTTTTGTTTTTCCGTGACGACCGCATAAGGATAAATTCCGTAAACGAATGGAAAAAATGCGTACAAAAAATTTTCTCTTTCTTCGGCTGACATTTTCGGGAAAAATTTTTCAAGGCATTTTTCGACAGTGTGCAAAGACTTTCCGTAAACTTTTTTGAACTCGGTCAAATTTTCGGCGCGACTGTTCGCCTCCATATCAAAATGATTCATCGACATAAGTTTTAAAAGTTGCCTGCGATTTTCAAGCGAATTTGCCAACAAATCGGCAAAATTTTTTTTCGTCAATTTTTTGTTGTCGGAAATAATTTTTTCAAGTTCTTCAATCCAAAGTTCGTACTCTTTTTGCAACATTGCGAGAAAAATTTCTTCCTTCGTGTTGAAATAATTATAAATCGAAGTGCGCGTGAACGAGGTAATTTTTCCAATTTCAATCAGCGTGATGTCTTTGAAATTCATCGTCTGATAAAGTTTTTCGCACGCAGAAATAATTTCTTCGCGCCTTTCTACAGTAAGTTCAGGGGAACCTTTAGGCATAATATTTGTTCCTTTCAAAAAATTTTGTGATTAAACACTAATTTTGGGATTATAATACCGTTTTGAAAATTGGTCAATTTTGAGGAGGATTTTTGCTTGAAAATTTTATTGCATATGTGTTGCGGGCCGTGTTCGTGTTACACGGTGAAAAAATTGCGCGAGGAAAATTTTGAGCCGGTCGGATATTTTTTCAATCCGAACATTCACCCTTATCAAGAGTGGCGGCAAAGATTGAAGGCGGCGCGGGAATTTGCGGAAAAAGTTGGAATGAAAATTTTTTGTGAAAATCATTACGGCTTGCGGGATTTTTTTGAAAAAACTTCAAAAGTTATCGGGAAAATTTCTGACGAAGACACAGTAAAAAATTCTGACGGATTTCATTCGCGTTGCAAAATTTGTTATGCGTGGAGACTTTCGGAGACGGCGAAATTTGCGGCGGAAAATAATTTTGAAATTTTTACTTCGACGCTTTTTTACAGCATTCATCAAAATCACGAGTTGATGAAAAAAATCGCCGAAAATGTTGCAAAAAATTTCGGCGTAAATTTTTTTTATGAAGATTTTCGAGAAGGTTGGCAAGAGGGAATTGAGTTAAGTTTGCAGTTGGGACTTTATCGGCAAAATTATTGCGGCTGCATTTTCAGCGAAGAGGAACGTTTCAGCAAAGAAATAAAAAAAGCGCGAAAAAATTTTTTTACAACGTGATAAATCAAAAAAATTTCCCCGCCAAGATTTTTCTTGACGAGGATTTTTTTTTCGCTCTCAATAAAAAATTTTTTAATCCAAAATTTTATCCAATCCGACTGTCAAACCTTTCAGCCCGCGAACTTTTTTGCAAGCAAGTAAAACTCCCGGCATAAAAGAATCTCTGCCCGTCGAATCGTGGCGAATCGTCAAAGTCTGTCCGAGTCCGCCGAAAATAACTTCTTGATGAGCAACGTACCCGGGAAGTCTTACGCTGTGAATTTTCATTCCCTCGTAATCCGCGCCGCGTGCGTGAGGAATTTTTTCTTTTTCGTCGGGATTTCCTTGAAAATGTTTTTCGCGAACTTCAGCAATCATTTTCGCCGTCAATTCCGCAGTTCCGCTCGGCGCATCAAGTTTTTTGTCGTGATGAAGTTCGATAATTTCAACATCGGGCATATAAAAGCAACATCATCAAAACCGCGCCTATCGCAAAATTCGGGGCGATGAAAGCAGGCGTATTATTTTTTTCTGCCGCATCACGAATCTGATTTTTTTGCTCGTCAGTCAAGCCCGTAGTCCCAACGACGGGCGAAACTTTTTTTTCAAGAGCCGTCATAACATTTTTAAAGACAGAATCGGGGCGAGTAAAGTCAACCATCACATCAGGCTGAAATTTTTCAATCGCGTCGGACAAATTTTTCTCAACTTTCATTCCGTCAACTTCGCCGTCAAAAATATCGACTGCGCCGACAAGTTCAAGTTCCGAATCGTTTTTAACTGCGTCAATGACGGTGCGCCCCATTCTGCCGAGTGCGCCGCTGACCAAAACTTTTATCATAATATCACCTCAATAATTTAAATCGCGGCTCGAAATTTTTTCTTGAACGTACTTGATAAAATCTTCAACGCTCATTTCGAAACTTTCTTTTGAGCCGTGTTTTCTTATCGGCAAAATTCCCGTCTCGACTTCTTTGTCACCGATAACAACCATGTAAGGAATTTTTTTAACTTGCGCGTCGCGTATTTTTTTACCGGTTTTTTCGCTTCTGTCGTCAATTTCTGCGCGAAGTCCGAGAGTAAAAAGTCTGTCGTAAAGTTTTTTCGTGAAGTCAAAATGTTTGTCGGCAATCGGCAAAAGTTTAATTTGAATCGGCGCAAACCACACGGGGAAAGCTCCCGCGAAATGCTCAATCAAAATCCCGATAAATCTTTCGATACTTCCGTAAACAACGCGGTGAACCATAATCGGGCGATGTTTCGCGCCGTCCTCGCCGATATAAGTCATATCGAATTTTTCGGGCAACATCATATCAAGTTGAATAGTTCCGCACTGCCAAGTTCTGCCGATAGAGTCTTTCAAATGGAAATCAATTTTAGGCCCGTAAAATGCGCCGTCGCCTTCGTTAATGACAAAATCAAGTCCGCGATGTTCGAGAGCCTTTCTTAAAGCGTCAGTCGCCTTTTCCCAAACTTCGTCGCTGCCCATAGAATTTTCGGGACGGGTAGAAAGTTCAGCTTTATAAGAAAGTCCGAAAGTTTTATAAACTTCGTCGAAAAGGTCGATTGTCTCTTGAATTGCCGGTTCAATTTGTTCGGGAGTCATATAAATATGTGCGTCGTCTTGCGTGAAATTTCTCACCCTGAAAAGTCCGTGCAAAACGCCGCTTTTTTCGTGGCGGTGAACAAGTCCGAGTTCCGCAAGTTTCAAAGGCAAATCGCGATAGCTGTGCGAATGAGTGTTATAAGTCAAAATACTGCCGGGACAGTTCATCGGCTTAACCGCGTAATCTTCATCATCAATTTTCGTGAAATACATATTTTCTTTGTAGTGATCCCAATGCCCCGAAGTTTCCCAAAGTTTTCGATTTAAAATAATCGGCGTTTTAATTTCATGGTAACCGTAACGGCGATGAACTTCGCGCCAATAATTTAAAAGTTCGTTTTGAATGGTCATGCCGTTCGGGTGGAAGAAAGGAAAGCCGGGTCCTTCGTCATGCAAGCTGAACAAATCCAACTCCTTGCCCAGTTTTCTGTGGTCACGTTTGGCCGCCTCTTCAAGCATCGTCAAATAATTTTGCAGTTCTTCTTTCGTCAAAAATGCCGTGCCGTAAATTCTCTGCAACATTTTATTATGTTCGTCGCCGCGCCAGTACGCTCCCGCCAAACTCATCAGCTTGAAGGCTTTAACTTTTCCCGTGCTTAAGACGTGAGGACCTGCGCAAAGGTCGGTAAAATCTCCCTGCGTGAAAAGAGAAATTTCCGAATCTTCGGGCAAATCTTGAATCAGTTCGACTTTATAAATTTCTCCTTCGTCGGAAAATTTTTTCAGTGCGTCCGCGCGACTTAAAACAGTTCTTTCGAGTTTCAAATTTTGCTTGACGATATTTTTCATTTCTTTTTCGATGTCGACCAAATCTTCTTCAGTCAATTTTTTTTCAATGTCAATATCGTAATAAAAGCCCGTGTCGATTGCGGGACCGATTGCGAGCTGAACATTTTTTCCGTCCGCGCCGCCGTAAAGATGTTTAATCGCCTGCGCCATAATGTGAGAGGCGGTGTGTCGAAGGGAATATAAAGCCTCCGCGCCTTCAACTTCAGCGATACTGCCGTCTTTCGTAATAATTTTTTCCATAAAAAAAAACTAACTCCTTTCAGTCGCTTTTAGTGAACAGTGAACGGCGATTGAAAAAATAATTTCTGTCCACTGTCCACTATTCACTGTCCGCTGACTCACTAATTCATCATCTTAACAATTTTATTGTAAGCGTTTGTAACTTTTATGACATAGTGATAAGTCTCCGAAATGTTGGGGATACCTCCCGCACTCAAAACCGCGCCGGGTCCCGCGTTATAAGCCGCAACCGCATAAGTCACGCGATACGCTCCCCAGTGCGAAAATTTATCAAGTTGCGTTTTAAGATAACTCACGCCGCCCAAAACATTTCCGAGCGGGTCATAAGGATCGACGCCGACCATTCGCGCAGTCTCGGGCATAAGTTGCATTAAACCGATTGCGCCGACGGGGCTGAGTGCGTGGAAATTGTAATGGCTTTCAGTCTCCATCACCGCCGCGATTAAAATCGGA
>CAJOCT010000100.1 GCA_905236725.1 uncultured Selenomonadaceae bacterium
AAAATTTTTCCGTAACCGCTCGCCGCCGCAAAGTCGATTAAATCTTGTCTGCGGGGAATTGTGTTGCCGACTAAATCCCTGTTGAGCAAAAATTTTTGATATTTATTCTGCAGGTCACCGCCGATTTCAAATTTTGCGCCGCTTTTCGGGTCGAACTTACTTTTGACAAATTTATAAAATTCCGGCGTTTTATATTCCGCACCGCCGACAACGACGGCTCCGACATTTCGGGAAAAATCTTTTGCGGCAAAAACCGTGCAAGAAAATGTTATGAGAATTGCCGCCGCGATAAAAATAATTTTCTTCATAACCCAAACACCTCTCTAAAATGAATTTATTCTATCGCGATAAAATTTTCATTGCGCATTATTTTCTGGCGTTTTTCGCATTTCTTCCGCGCGTCGTTCTGTCCAAAATTGCCTTGCGAAGTCTGATTGAAGTGGGTGTGACTTCGACAAGTTCATCGTCGTTTATATATTCAAGTGCCTGTTCAAGACTCATCAAACGCGGCGGTACAAGTCGAATTGCCTCGTCGGCGGAAGAAGTCCGAGTATTTGTCAAATGTTTTTGTTTGCAAGGATTTATATCAATATCCATTTCGCGAGAATTCTCGCCGATAATCATTCCTTCGTAAACTTTTTGATTCGGCTCAATAAACATCGTCCCGCGGTCCTGCAAATTCCAAATCCCGTAGCCGGTCGTCGTGCCTTCTTCAAAAGCAACCAAACTGCCGCGACTTCTGCCGGGAATGTCGCCTTTGTAAGGCGCGTAACCGTGAAAGACGTGATTCATAATTCCGTTGCCCTTCGTCGAAGTCAAAAGTTCGGAACGAAAACCGATTAAACCGCGTGCTGGAATTAAAAAATTTATTCGCATATATCCCGCAACTTCCGTCATATCGACCATTTCGGCTTTTCGCCTGCCGAGAGATTCCATCGCCGTGCCCATATATTCGGCGGGAACTTCGACGGTTAAATTTTCAATCGGCTCAAGTTTTTTGCCGTCAATCATCTTGTAAACGACTTCGGGCTTGCCGATTTGCATTTCGTAACCTTCGCGACGCATCGTCTCTATCAGTATAGAAAGATGAAGTTCGCCGCGTCCGCTGACCTTGAAAACGTCCGCCGAATCGGTTTCCTCGACGCGCAGGGCAACATTGGTTTCAGCTTCTTTAAAAAGTCTGTCGCGAATGTGGCGGCTCGTGACGAATTGACCTTCTTTTCCGGCGAAAGGACTTGTATTAACGCCGAAAGTCACGCTCAAAGTCGGCTCGTCAACTCTTATTCCCGGCAGTGCTTCAGGATTTTCTGCATCTGCAATCGTGTCGCCAATGGACGCTTCACCCAGCCCCGTCACCGCAACAATTTCGCCCATTTCGGCTTCGTCAGTTTCGACGCGGTTCAAGCCTTCGTAAATGTAAACTTTGCTGATCTTAGCTTTTTTTGTTTCAGAAGAACTTATAAGCGCGATTGTTTCGCCGGATTTAATTTTTCCGCGCTGAACTCTGCCGATCGCGATTTTTCCGACGTAGTCGTCCGCCTCCAAAGTAGTTACAACCATCTGCAACGGCGCGTCAAAATCTCCTTCGGGCGCGGGCATTTCTTCGATAATCGTGTCCATCAGCGGTTTTAAGTCGCGGCTGTCGTCGTCCAGAGATTTTTTTGCAATTCCCGCCTTTGCCGCCGTGTAAATTACGGGAAAATCTAATTGTTCGTCGTCCGCGTCCAATTCCATGAAAAGTTCCAAAACCTCGTCGTGAACTTCATCGATTCGCGCGTCGGGGCGGTCAATTTTGTTTATGACGACAATCGGCTTTAATTTGTGTTCAAGTGCTTTTCTCAAGACGAATTTTGTTTGCGGCATCGGTCCTTCAAATGCGTCAACCAAAAGCAAAACGCCGTCCACCATATTCAAAACGCGCTCGACTTCGCCGCCGAAATCCGCGTGTCCCGGAGTATCGACGATGTTAATTTTTATTCCGCCGTAATTTATCGCGGTATTTTTCGACAAAATCGTTATTCCGCGTTCGCGCTCCAAGTCGCCGCTGTCCATAACGCGTTCGGCAACTTGCTCATTTTTTCTGAAAATGTGACTTTGCTTCAACATTGCGTCAACCAAAGTCGTCTTACCATGGTCAACGTGCGCGATAATTGCAATATTTTTAACGGCTTCATTTCTGCTCATAAAAAAATCCCCTTATTTTAAATTTTTTTGATTCTAATATGCTTGCGCCCCGTTGTCAAATTTATAAATCGCAAAAAATTCTTGTACAAATTAAAACGCTTATGTAAAATTTCGGCAAAAGACAGAGAGGAGAAAATTTTTTGGAAAGAAAAAATCCGCCGTCACAAATTTTTTTCATTGTGACGAACTCCGTAAAAAATAATTTTGCGCCGTCCAAAAACGAATTTGGCGAAGTTACTCATTTGGAATTTTTGAAAAAATCGGAGGTTGATTTTTTATGAGCGAAAATATTTTGCTGATTTTTTTTGAGTGATATAAAGTTCAAAAGCGGCGAAGTTCAAATTATTAAGGGAAAATTTTCTTTCGACGAGTGGTTCAGAAATTTGAACGAACGGCTTAAAAAGTCAGAGATGATTTGCGCGTAAGAAACTCAACTGCGCGAAAAATTGGAAACTTTCGACAGCTTGCCAAATTTTCCCGCGCCGACAACTTACAATGCCTTTGAAAAAAAATATCACAAGTCTTTCAGGTTGCACGGCTTAATTTCTCAAAAATATTTTTCGCTCAAAAATATTTCTGAAGATGAATTTTTAAACGTGACGGACAGATATTTTCGTTTGAAAGATGAGCGCAACTACAACAATCACGCCCGCAACGACATCGGCGAATTTGAGACGGCGAAGGACTTGGAGCAGTACAATTGAAAAATTTGCAAAGAGGCAGGTTATGGCAGAAAAAAAAATTTTTTTTTATTACACGAATCACCCTTCCGACAAATGGGGCAAAGAACAAATTTCCTCCGCATTTTTCCGAGGACGGCTCAAGCAAAAGTATTTCGACTTTTCGTTTCGTCATATTCAGAAGTTATTAAAAAATTTTTCGCAACAAAAAATCCGCTGAACTTAATCGGCGGATTTTTTTTATTTTCCAAGGTCGTAAACGGTATGAATCATTGCGCAACACAATAAATCGGCGCGTCACCGTCGAGAAAAAACGTTTTCTTCTACCAATGAACCGTGCCGACTTGTAACATAAAAATCAATTTTTTGCAAGAAAAATTTCAGCGGTTGAGATATTCGGCAAATTTTTTTCGCCGTACTCCTTGTATTTTTTCGCCATATATTCTTCATAACGCATACAAAAAAATTTCCGCCCCTCAAAAGTCAGCTTGCAGGAGTCTGAATCATTTTGAAAACTTACCTCGCGTTCAAGAAAAGCGTAACCGTATTCAAAAGAGAATTTACCGTGTCAGTTGCGGGGTGGCGCAAGAATATCCAAAAACTCAAACGCATCGTAAACATTTTCCGCCGCCTCGTGCATTTCCTCTTCGTCGAAAAGTTCGTGAGAGAACAGCTTGTAAAAAATTAGTATAAATTCGTCTGCGTTCGTGCGAGCAGACTATAAACAGGCTACAAAAATTAAATCCGATTTATCGCGTCCTTCGCCTCGTCCATCAGCGTCGCGCAGATGTGTCTTCCGTCGTGCGGCAAATGTTTTGTCGGCAACGATTCTAAAACTTCATTCTTTCGCCGCCAAGATTTTTTGACAATCCCGACGAAAATACTTTGGCGATGACGACGACTTACAAACAAAATGAGTGGTTATCGGCGGAGGATATTGCGCTTTATGACGGCGTGGAAAAAATAAATCCCGATTTGTACAAAGTTATCGGACTTCTGTTGATTATGACGGAAATATTTTTTTTATCGTGAGCTTTACACTTGGAACGGAAAGCCAAAAGTCAGTAAATCTTTTTCCGCAAAAAAATTTAAGTATCGGGAAATTTCGGCAGTGGTTCAGAGACGCGGCGGATTTTTCGGACGCGAAATTTATTTTTCGTGCGAAGTGGACGGATAAAACCGAGTTGAAGGAAATTTCTAACGAAGAATTAACGCCCGAAATGATTTTCGGCGGAATGACAGCAAGGCAAAAAAATTTTTCTGCAACTGTCGTGAATTTATGCGCGATGTTAAATGGCAAATAAACTACTCCCAAAGAATTTGTTGTAAAATAAAATTGACGACTTCGAGGAATTGCATTTTGAGGACACAACGCCGCTTTTGAATGAATTTGATATGACGCAAGAAAAACAGATTGTGGCGAACTGCGACGAAAAAACTTCAAACCGTTTCGATATTTTGTCGGCAGAAAATATTTTCACCGCGATTTTTTTTTGCTCAAAAATAATTTAATGTACACAAAAATTTTTTTCTTGAATTTTATGTACACAAAAATTATAATACAGAAAAATTTTAAAAAATCGAAAAGGTGGCGGTAGATATGGGCGCAGGACGACCGAAGGCACAAATTCCACGCTTAAAAGACATTCACTTGCGCGTGACAGATTTTGAATTTAAAAAAATTGCTCGCGTCGCAAAAGAAAAAAATTTAACAAAAACTGCGGCGATTTTACAAGGAATTGATTTGCTCGAAAAAAATAAACCTCAACGTATGGCAAATGTCAAAGAACTTTTGAAAAAACGCGGCATAACTTTTGCTGACGATGACGACTAAAAATTTTAAAAATTTTTCTCCTTCTGGAGATTTTTTTTTAAAGGAATTTTTTTTGGAGGTTAATAATTTTCTTTCGCCTTTTGTCCGAGTTCGTTAATTTTCAGCGGAAAAATATATTTTTTGATGTCAAGGTCAAAATTTTTTTGAAACGATTTTGCAAATCAAGATTATCTTCGGCGGGATTTCAAACTGTATCGGCCGTCGAAAAATTTTTTCAACACGTCATCAATCAAAATTTCCATGAAAACTTTGTCGACAATAAAAGACGCGCCGATATTTGTACTCAATCGATTTTCTGAAAAAATATATTTCTGAATCGAGCGAGTATCAAATAACAGCGCGTTCAAAATCTTTACATAAGTAAATTTCCAATTTTGAAGAATTTCCGCTTAAAAATATTTTTGAATCACTTTAATAACTCCGTCGTGATCGTTGTCGGCTGTAACAAAGTCGGCAACTTTTTTTATTTCGTCGGACGCATTGCCCATAACCGCCGCAACTCCCGCCGCCTGCAAAATTTCCAAATCATTCTGCGCATCGCCAACGACAACAGTTTCGCTCACGTCAATTTTCAAAAATTTGCACAGTTCATGAAGTCCCGAAGCCTTTGTAATATTTTTCGGAGAAACTTCAAGCGCGGTTTCTTCAGCGTAAGAAAAAGTCACGTCCAAATTTTCAAATCGTTTTAAATTTTTTTCGCGAGATTCTTTTGAACGGTGATAAATATTTAATTTCAAAACTTTTTCGGGATTTTCGCGAATAAATTTTTTAAAATCGTCGCAACGAACGCAATTTCTGTAATACATATCCTGATAAATTTCCATTCCGAAATCTTTCATATTTAAAATATCTTTTTCGCGAGTGATTGACTCATTCACCGTCAAAAGTTGAATCATCGCATTTTCGGCAACTGCGCCGTCGATTAACTCAAACATAATTTTTTCTTGTAGCGCGTGAGAAATTATCGGCTTTTTTTCAAAAAAATCGTAAATCATTCCGCCGCTGATTAAAATTCCGTAATTTATCGGCTTAATTTCTTTTGAATAATCGGCAAGTTCGGCAA
>CAJOCT010000101.1 GCA_905236725.1 uncultured Selenomonadaceae bacterium
GACAAGGCCTTTTGCTCTGAGGAGATTCGCAATTTTATTTCTCAAGAAAAAGCCGGAGTCTGTATTCCCGACAAATCCAATGCCGTCGTTATACACGAGTTTGACGAAGAACTTTACAAAGCAAGAAATATTATCGAGAGATTTTTTCAGCATCTCAAAAACTTTCGTCACATTGCGACGCGATACGACAAATTGTCCGAGTGCTTTTTAAATTTTGTTCTTCTCGCCGCCGTCATGATCAAAATTTAGACTTTACCAACACGCCCGAACTTGTGTTCACAAGTTCAAGGAATTAGGAAATAGGAGACAGTAAAGAGGGTTTTGTCAGTCTGTATTATAAAAAAATTGTGTAAACACTAAATCCTATTTCCTGAAGCTGTGAATACAGCTTTTCAAAAATGCTTGTCATATCGTCCAAGATTTTTGCAGAAAATATTTTTTTGATTACAGACATTCTGACGATTGAAGATAAAGATTATTCATGCCGAGAGTCGAATTAAATTTATATTTTTCGATGGCGTTGCAACTTTTAATTAAAGACATTGCGTCGGGATTTTCGGAGTAATTAAATAAATTTCCCGTGCCGCGCAAAGTTATAAAAATTTTTTTGTCTTCGCGGAAAATATGAATCGCAAAAAAATCATCTTTGTCCGTATCGCTGAATTTTTTCAACAAGTTAAGCCAATCGGTCAAAAATTTTAAAGTTTCGTCCGACAAAAATTTTTTTAAATCCTCAATTTGTTCCGCAGTAATTCCTATTTTTCTGTCCGCCACGATAAAAGTTGACGGCTTGAAAAAATTTTCTCCGAGCAGTAACGGCGTTTTGAAATTTCCAAATTTTTTTATGAAAATATTTCCGAAAAATAAAATCACGGCGGCGACGACTTCAGCAAATAAAAAGCTCCAAAAAATATTTTCCGGCGCAAAAAACTTCAGGCAAAAAATAATTGCGACGATTGAACGCATAAATTCCGCGACGTTTGATAAAATTTTATGATTCGTGCTCAAATAAACCGTGATGAAAATTGAATTTATCGCCGCCAAAACGACTGAAAGGCTGTAAATTTTCAGCGCGTCGGTCGCAAAATCGTATGAAGTCGGATTTAAACTCGACAGCGTGATTAAATAATTTGCACCGAAAAAAATGACAATTGCGGGAAGAATTGCGAAAATTATCGCGCGTTGCATTGAAGTTTTGAAAATCGAAATCAACGACGAAAAATTCTTGTCGCCAAATTCCATTGCGAAAAGCGGCGGGATCGGTTGCCAGGTAACTTGCGCGTGAAGTCTGCAAATTCTTATCGCAACTTGAACGACGGCGAAGACTGCGACTCCCGTTGCGCCGTAAAATTTGAGCAAAAATAAATTGAATGCGGCGACTTGAAACAGAGTATAAAATTTTCCCGCAGAAGGACTGCTGCCTGCGTAAATCAATTTTAAAGTCGAATTTATCGGATTTTTTATTTCGCCGAAAAGATTTTTTTTGAAATTTTTGCGAAGTTGGAGACCGACAAACACCATGACAAAAATTTCCGCAAAAACCATGCCGACGACGAGCGAAATTATTCCCAATGAAAAAATTTTTTCGCAAACAACGCAGGCGACAACATCAACAATCATTATCGGCACATAAATTTTTCTGACTTTGCCTTGCAAGCCGATAATTTTTACGAATTGCCAAAAATAATTGCAGATAATCAGCAAAAATCCCGCGAAGACTAAAAATTTGCCGTAATCTTCCGCCAAAGAAATTAAATTTTCCGGGACGGCCAAAATTTTTAAAAAGCCGTCGAAAAAAATTAAAATTACAGCCGAAAGAATTATTCCGAAAATAATTGACAAAGCCAATGACAAACTTGAGTAAGATCGCGCAGAAAGAGTTTTATTTTCGCTGATTTTTTCGAGAGTTTTAATCAAACCGCCGTAATTTATCCAATAACCCGTTGTCTCAAACAAAAAATAAATCGGCATAAAAAGTGAAACGATTGCCAAACCCGCCTCGCCGAAAAAATATCCCGCCATAATCGTATTGCTCACCAACAGCGGAATTTTATCAGGCGGCATCATATAATTTTTGTACAGATTCTGAATATATTTTTGTTTCGTGTCCATAAAACATTCCTCGCAAAAAAAATTTCCGTCGCCTGCAATCAGACAACGGATTTTCTAAATTTATTTAAGAATTTCAGAAGTCGGGAGAAACATTTCTGACTGCCTTGATTCTATATCTTCCGTTCAAACGGTCGGCATAATAACCGTCATAAGCAAAAGTCATATTGCAACCCCAATTGAACATTCCGTTAAAAGTTTCGCGGGCGATAAAGAAATTTCTCGGCTCGTCGTAAATGTGCGGGAAAAGTTCTTTGTCGAACCACTCTTTATTTTTATCGGAGCGGCGCACGATTGTTGAGAGTTCTTTCATTTCGGGAATACGCCAATCGTTAAAGCCCGCAAAAGAATTTTCTGCAAGATGTTTTTCAAATTCGGTGAACGTCATCAAAGGCAATTCGTCACGCAACCACATCAGCGAAGTAAGAGTATCGATAACATATTCGTCTGTGATTTTGTAACGTGATAAACTTTTGTCCGCCAAATTTGCGAAACCGCCATTGACGGCAATACAGCCGCATTTTTGGCTTACGTCAACGGGAACTGCGCAACCGAATCCGAAGAAAATAGCCCAATTTCTGTCTCCCGAAGGTGCAGGATAATCTTCCGCCGTCCAATAAAAATCGGGACGAACGCGGCAAGAAAAAATATCGAAGACTGCAGGGTTTTTCTTGCTGTAATCGACAATAAATCTGAGTTCGTCAACGGTCGGCAAACGCCAAGTATTTGTCCCGCCGAAAAATGTCGCGTTTAATTGTTCGACGTGTTGTAAAGCCTCTTCGAGAGTATAAGCAGAATTTTTTTTCGATTTTTCGTAAGTTATGCCGCTGCGCATATCCCAAATATAATCGTCCATTTCACCGAAAGAAGATTTTCCGAGTTCTGCGTTGATTTTGATAATTTCTCCGGTGGCACTGTAAATTTCTTTTTGACCGCTGCAAGGCATCTGAAAAGTATCGTCAACTTCATTGAGTGAACGAACGAGACGATAGCCGAGCGGAATAGTTTTTTCGGCGTAATAACCGTCATAACCGAAGAAGAAATTTATAACCCACAAATAAGTATTTTCAAAAATATTTGAGGTTATGTAGTGGGGAATTTCGTTGAAGTTGAAAAATTCTTCAAAAAACCAATTTTGATTTGAATAACTGTCATCGAAAATTGAACTTAATTCGTGCATTGTCGGCAAACGCCAATCACGATGTCCCGCAAGTTCAAAATTCGGGAGCATTTCCATAACTTGTGCATAACTTGCCCGTCCATTTGGTTCTTTTTGCCACATAAGTTTCAAATAATTATCGGTGATCGTGCCGTCGCCGTTGTCTCTGAATCTTTCTTGCGGCGAGGGAATTTTTTTTCCGCGAACTGCCAGCCCGTAACTTTGCAAAGTCTGATTTTTTGCAGTAGTGGAGCCGACATTTAAATTCATAACCCAAGCGCAATCGGGTCTGGGTCCGAAAGGATTTTCTCCACACCAATAATCATCCGGAGTAACGCTTTTAAAAAATTCTTTTTGATAAGCAGGATTTATACCGGCGTAATTAACCAAACTTCTAAGCTCGTGTTTTGAAGGTACGCGCCAATCATTGAAACCGCCGTAAGAAATTTCATTGAGATAGCCGACATAATTTTTAAACTCTTCCCAAGTCATAAGCCGTTTGAAAAATCTTTCGTCACTTGAATTAAAAGATTTAACTTCCCAATCCAGTTCAGTTTGAGAATCGCGAACAATAACAATTTCTTCGGGCTTACTTTCGCTTAAGTTGAGAAATTTACCGTCAGCATTCAAAAATTTATAACGCATTTTATTTTCTCCTTACGCAGGATTACCGTCCGGCAAAGTTTGTCTGAGCGGGTGGAAAATATCAATCGCTTCAGTATCTCCGACTGCAACAAAAGAGTGAGGAACATTAGCCGGAATGATGTACGCATCGCCCGCGCCGATTTCATATTTTTTACCGTCTTCGATAATGACGAAACCGCCTTTGATGCAATAGCCGAACTGTTCAGATTCATGAGTGTGCATGGCGACTTCACTTCCGTCCGCCATATTCCAATGATAAACCATCATTTCGTTGCCTTTGCCGAGATATTGCCAAATGACTCCGGAGTTAATTTCTTTTTTCTCGATTTTGTCGTGATAAATCATCATATGCCGCCAACCTCCTTAATTTTTGCAACGATTTCGGGATTTTTGCTCCAATCTTCTTCAGTGAACTTGCTCCAAGCCTTTGAAGGGTGATCGCTGAAACGAATCCCGGCCGTGCCGACGTTTTCAAGTTCGTGACCGTCGAAGAAAATATAAACTCTGTCTTTCGGAACGTTCGTAATTTCGGAAAAAATTTCGACGTACTTTTTCGCCAAAACTTTTTTCTGAATATCCGAAAGTTCAATGGATTTAACCGTAATTGCCGGCATAAATTCCAACCTCCTTTAATTTGTTGCAGTGCAAATTATTACCGAACGCGCACCGATTAAAAATTTTTGCGAAGTGTCCAACAGAATCGGTTCATCGTAAAAAGAATTATCGCCCAAATCCGTATTGACCGCGATTTTCCAAGGAATATTTTGCGGCAGTGCGGGCAACCAAATTTCATGCGCGTCCCAGTGAGCATTGACACCGATATAAATAAAATCGTCTTTGTCGTCGCGAGTTTTTCCCGTGAACATTATTCCGACAACGCGATTTTCTGCCGAAGAATCAAAACTCCAAGCCTCCGTCCCGTGAATACTTATTGAAGGGTAACCGACGGGAGTTGCGGGAGAAGTTCTCATTAAAACGGGGTGATTTTTTCGGAAGGCAATCATTTTTCTGAAAAATTGGAGCAGATTTTTATTTTTTTCCGCCAAAGTCCAATCGAGCCAAGAAATTTTGCTGTCTTGGCAGTAAGGATTGTTATTGCCGAATTGAGTGTTTCCAAATTCGTCGCCGGCGAGAATCATCGGAATGCCGATACTTGTCAACAAAATTGCGGCGGCGTTTTTAATCATCTTTTGACGCAAAAATTTAATTCCGTCCGGCAAATTTATATCGCCTTCCCAGCCGCAGTTCCAACTGTGATTATCGTTGCCGCCGTCAGAGCCTCCCCAACCGTTTGCATCATTGTGCTTGTCGTTGTAGGCAAATAAATCGTAAAGCGTGAAACCGTCGTGGCAAGTGATAAAGTTGACGGATGCACAATCTCCGCGCCAATATCTGTCGTAAATATCCTCCGATCCTGCAACTCTTCTTGCAAAGGCTTCGGCAAGTCCGCTGTCACCTTTTAAAAATCTGCGTACTTCGTCGCGATATTTTCCGTTCCATTCAGCCCAGCGACCGTACGCAGGGAAATTTCCAACTTGATAAAGTCCGCCCGCGTCCCAAGCCTCGGCGATTAAAATGCTGTCTTTTAAAATCGGATCGTGTGCGAGTGACTCAAGCAAAGGCGGATTACTCATCGGCGAGCCGTCTTGATTGCGTCCGAGAATTGCCGCGAGGTCAAATCTGAAACCGTCAACATGATAAGTTCCGACCCAATAACGCAAACAGTCGAGAATCAAATTTCTGACGACTGGATTGTTGCAGTTCAAAGTATTTCCGCAACCGCTGAAGTTGTAATAATAGCCGTCGGGAGTCAGGATATAATAAATTTTATTGTCGAGACCTTTGAAA
>CAJOCT010000102.1:0-2069 GCA_905236725.1 uncultured Selenomonadaceae bacterium
CTAATTGTAGTTGGAAAGTGTTTGGCACTGACAACGCGAAGCCATTTGAGCAAAACGTTTTCCAAAATGGAAGGAGCGCGGTATCTCAACAAAGACGAATGATTTATGAAACTCACATGACAACAAATTTTGCTAACGCAATCGAAAAATGTCGCTCGGCAAAACCTTTTCCAAAAGAGCTATTTTCGTGGCGTTAGATATGGACTTTAGGATTATCCTGTTGCGCAATAAGTCATACCGCTTGCGGTTTTGAAACATGGTTGTACCATGGATATTCGCATCCTTTTTTCCAAGTTGCGCAATAAGTCATACCGCTTGCGGTTTTGAAACTCTACCCACTTAGCGACCGGGAAGCCTAGAATTTCTCCTGGGCGTTGCGCAATAAGTCATACCGCTTGCGGTTTTGAAACCACGGCTTTGGAACGCCGACCGTACACTCGAATCCCTCTGGAAGTGTTGCGCAATAAGTCATACCGCTTGCGGTTTTTGGACAAAAAAAATTCCCGCCGATTTTCAGCGGGGATTTTTTAATTGTAGAGATTTTTTATTGCGGTAAATTTTTTTATAAGTCGTTCACGGAAATTTTTTGGCTCAATTACAGTCACAGCCGCGCCGAGCGAAAAAACTTTATCGAAAATTTCTTCCTCGTCGAGCGTGCAATAATTTATCGTTAAAAAATAAGTGTCATCTTGCACGCGGGATTTTTTATCGAAAGAACTAAACAGAGCAAAACATCGTTCGACGGCGTTGCGAGTATTTTGAACTTTGAGAGAAACGGTTGCAATATTTTCTGTGTAGAATTTTTTTAAACAGTCTTCGATATCGGGCGGAGAAAATTCTTCGCTTATTGCTACCGAATTAAAAATTTCGACTGATAATTTTTCTGCGCATTGTTCGTCTTCTTGCCAAATAATTAAAAAAAATTTATCGGTGAATAAATCGTATTCCAATCTGCATGGCGTTAAAATTTTTCCGTCGGAAATAATTTTTTTTCGTTGACGCAGTGCTGAAATTATAATTGATAATTTGTCGGAAAAATTTTTATCGGCGAATTTTTTTTGAGTAGCGTGGAGTTTTCGCCAGAAAATTTTTTCGTGTAGCGGCGGAAAATTTTTTAGTCGAGCGGATAATTTATTTCTAAGTTCAGTGGGCAATAAAAATAAAAATTCATCGTTATTCAAGACCGCGCTTAACCAAAAAAGTTCCGTGTCGCTTATCGGCAACGAGAAATTTTTTCCGGCAAATATAGTCGCAAAACCTTTGTCGTCGAAATTAAAAAGCGTGTCGACAATTTCTTTTTCGCGTTCATTTTCGGGTGCCTCTAGGTAAATAAATTCCGGTAGCGAAAAAATTCTGTCGAGAATTTCTTTTCGCGTTAGCCGTGCGCCGGTAGCAATTTCTTTGACAATTTGACACAACAAACGGAAGACGGGATTTTTTGTGTCGTCAAACAGGCTCCGCATAATTTTTTAATGCCTCCAATGCGTCAAATTTTATTCGTTCGCGCAGGCCATCTTCGCCGGGCAAAATTTCTGCCCACGGTTGAAATTTCCATAAACGCGGATAAATTTGTAGGGGGTCGGGCGTCTCAATTAAGCAAATAAATTTTTCGTCACTCTCATCGATTATGCGACAAGGTAATTCTTCCGTTAAAATTTTTTTGCGAAGGCGACACTCATCTGAATTTGAAAATTGCACGCGCAAAATAATTTTCCGTAATTTTTCACGAGCGATTAAAAATTTTTCTGCGTCGTCATTAGTAATATTTACAGCCGAAATTTTTTCGACACGAAGCCGCATTAAATCCCGTTGTTTTAACGCGACGAGATATTGACGATTGCAAAGAAAATCCGTTTCAATGGCGATGGGCGTGACGATAATTGGCAATTTATTTTCACGTTCAAGCAAAAATTTTTTTCCGCGACGATGAGCGTCAGTTATTGTCAATAAAATATCGTCGTCGAGAATTCGCGCAAAATTATTATTTCGGAATTGGAAAATTTCGCGCGCGGGTTCGGACACGCCATAAATATTTTTTAAACTGTCGCAGAGAAAATAACCCGCCGTGC
>CAJOCT010000102.1:2172-7818 GCA_905236725.1 uncultured Selenomonadaceae bacterium
TTAATTCATTAAGTCGGCGGCGCAAAAGCTGTTCTAAATTCGTGTCGATATTGCAAATATCCGGATAATTATTTTCCGCTAATTTTACAATTTCCGGCAACGACAAATTTTTTTCTTCGAGTATTTGTAGCAAAATAATTTTGTATAAACAATGATCCGGCAACAGCGTTTTTAGTAGGAATGACGAGTAATAATAATTTTTCGTTCCGTGCCGAAAATCCCCGACGAAAGTAAAATAGGAGCATTTATTGTGGTGAGTCACCTGCAAATTTTTTTCCGGAATAAAAAAACGCAACTGCCGCAAAAAATCGTCGTAGGTTCGTGGTGTAATTTTATGGCGATTAAAAAGCGTTCGATGATAGCAACCATAAGACACCAGCCGCAAAAATTTTCTCAAGCCCGCGTGCGAGCGATTAAATTTGTTAATAATTTTTCGGACATTGCTCATAATAATTTCTCCAAAAAAATTTCGTTCACAGGAAAATCGAAATGACGCAGAAAATTTTAATTGATATTATTCGTGACGTAAGAAGCGCACAGGAGGTGATGCGATATGCCATGGTTCGTCGTAGGTTTTGTAGTTACGGGAATATTGGTGCGGTCGTAATTTTATTGATAGTTATGAGGAGGCGATAACATGGGTTTCGTTATGGATTTTGATGTATTGTTGCCGGTCGGATCGCGTGTATTTTTCTAAGGAGGTAAAAATTTTGGACGACGCATATAATACTGAAAAAACATTTTAGCCGTTGCGCAAAAAACGTAGCGGCATTTTTTTATTGCAATTTTTCCAGCGCGTCGAGATAATTTTCAATCATCGGTTTTAAGTCAGAAATTTTTTTTGAGGCAATAATATTTGCATGATTAACTTGATTGCGTTCGTTGCGAATTTCATAATAACCTTGCAAAAATTTCAAGGCAATTTGTTCGTCGAATTTGGAATAAATAATTTTTTTGCCGAACATTTCTAGATAAATTTTTTTGCGGTTCTCCCATTTTTTTTCGGAGGTGGGAATTTTTTTCGGGATATTTTCGCACTCGATATGGAACAATTTAAAAAGATTTTTCGTCAGAATTTTTGCGACGGTAATCGGCAATTTATCGTAATTAACTGTCGCGATAAAATCATAAAAGTTTTTTACGTAGTTGGAATTAATTTTTCGTTCGTCGTAAATTATTTGAAGAGCGGCGGCGAGAGTCGGAAAAATATTTTTAAAATTATTGACGGAAATTTCTTTGCGACAACAGCGTTCAAAAATATTTTTAGCTGCAGCGTATTCGCGGAAAAAAACTTTTAGTTCAGCAAAAATTTTTTCGTCGGGAATTTTTTTTGCCGGAAAATTTTCCAAGATATTACGCAGAATTTTTGCGAAGTCAGCGACCTCGGCGTCCGTAATTTTTTCGGGAATTTTTTGCGAACCTTGATAAGCAATAATAAATTGCTGTTGCCAATTTCTACCAAAGGGAATGCCTTCGAGTTCAGCGATTTTTGCAACGGAAGAATTTTTCGGCAGACAAATTTTTCTGCGGACAATTTCTTCGGGTAGCCACTCGGTACAAAGCGTCATTGCCTGTTGCCAAAAACCTTTGCGCATACACCAACGAATTATTTCCAAGCGTTTTGGTTTGTCGCTAAGCAAATTTCCGTACTCAATTTCAATAGTGTCGATAATTTTGGCGAAGAGTTTGCTCCGTAAATCTTTGTCGGGATTTTTGCGAAAAGTTTTGATGTGTTGACCGAGATTTTTTAATTCATTTTCAATCGCGCTGGTTCTACAAATTTTAATCGCTTCAGAAAAACGGTTCATAGCCTCAAGCAAATCTTTTACGGCGTGCGGAGGATTATCGCCGAAATAATCGAGCAGGGCGTCGACGCTTCCGAATTTAACAAACTCGTCCGCGCCGGCAATTAACGAGAACATGCGCTGAATTTCTGTCACGCTGTAAACAATTTTAGCCGTCGGATCGGAGTAAAGTACTTCGCCAATTTCCACGCCGCGATATTTAAGCAGTTGAATTATCGACAGCATAAGCATTGAGGCATGCCGAAAACCGCCGGTCATATCGGCATGGACAATTATTTCGTCTGCGGGATTTTCTCGCGCAAAATTCATAACGGCGTCGGCAATTTCTGCGGTCTGTAAAATATTTTTTTCCAGCGCGGAAAAATTATCGCCGGTATCGGAATAATCGTGTACAGAAAATTTATCGGATAAATACGGAAAAATTTTTGTAATTCGCCGTTGCAAAAATTCCAAATGAGTTACGTCGCCAAATTCGTTATCGAGCAAAATTTTTTCGCGCTTGACGCGATCACTTGCAATCAAAAAAATTTTTGCCAACGAATTTTCCGGATTGATTTTCCATTCGGCAAAAACAATAGCGGCCTCGTTCGTTTGAATAGCCGAATAAGGTTGACCGTGTATTTTGTAATTTATCGGCTCGTTTAAATAACGCGGATTCACCGGACTAACAAAGGCGAGCAAAATATTTTTTTTCATGTTAATATTCCCTGAACTGAACGAAACGAAAAGTGGACACTTGCCGCGAAGAGCCGTCCGGCAAAATTTCTGTCGTGACGACGCGTTCGGTGGTTGCCGCTACAACTGTTATTCCGAATTTTTTTAGCAAATTGATTATCGCAAAAGTGTAATTGAATTCGCCTTGACACAAGACAGCCGCCGGAGCGTGCGCTAAAATTTTTTCGGCAAATTCTTCGGCAAGGTTATGTATTTGTTCTGTGGTCGCGGTGGGATTAATTGCGGGAAACGGAAAGTCAACAATCTCGCCGTAAATCTTAGCCGCCGAAATTTGCGCCGCGCTCCAATGGTCTGACGGGTGATTTGTATGATTTATAAAAAATTTTTTCATAGACAATGCGTTATACCTCAAATACGATTTGACAGAAAGAACTTTACCTTGTCGGCGGTGTTGAGATAATGCGTCGGCTTGATTTGGTCGGGCGCTGTTTTTTTGCGGAAACGTCTCACGTCGCGATAGAGCAGGTGACTTTGCGGCTGATTCCATTCAACGCGGCAAGCGGGCAGTCCGTTCCGTCGCGCCTCGGCATATTCGGCGTTTTGGCTACAGATAGCATTGTCCACGGTCGCGGCGAAGTTCGAGTCGTCAGCAAAATTTTTCGTAACGACAGAATCCACCGGCTCCAACAAAATCGTCAGTTGCCCGTCGTCACCAATAAAGAACGCGAAGTCGGCAAGCTCAATATCAAATTCTCTGCACGTGTCGTCCGTTGCGTAGAAAATTTCGTCTATAGTTATCATCGGCTGCTCGACGCGCCCAAGGTAGTTGAAGACAATTTGGCCGCCGCCGCACTCCTTAACGCGAATGATATCGCCCGTGCGGTAGCGGTATAGCCCTGCGCGATTCGTGACGATGACTTCGTAAGAGTGCCCAACTTGTAGATTACTGATGAGTAGCGGACGAGCGTCAGACTTCGCGGCAATGGGCATGAACTCGTAAAAATTCACGTCGCTAATCAGCTCGTAGTCGTCGCCGCCAATTGCCCTGCCCATGAAAAATTCTGACGCGGCGAAGAAACCGTTGTCGTGCTCAATGTCGCCGAGGTAGCGTTTCATTCGACGCGTATAAATTTTGTAACTGCCGGTGCCCGCCGCAATGACGCGTTTAAGTTTGGGCCAAATGCGCGGAACTGTCGGTGAGTCGAAACCTTCGCGGAAAATTTCTCGCAATTCGTTGGCACGTGCGGCGTCGGGCAGTAGCAAACCGTTCATCAACCGCAAGAAGTCTTCAGGCACGTCCAGCGCGAAAGTTATACGCCCAAGTTCGATGTCGTTGCACAGAGCTTGCCAATTCGTTTCCATGAAGGTTAAGGCCTCGACAATTCCCCACGTGAACGGCGAAAAAATTTGCTCGACGTCACGACATTTCAGCGCGAAAAGTAGCCGCAGATAAATCGTATCCATTGCTTCGGGCGGGAACATCAGCGTTTCGGGTGAGGTGAACTTTGCACCCGAAGAACCCAGCGTATTCCGTTCGCGGCGGAAAAATTCCGATAACACCATGCCCGATACCGAATTGAGGAACGAGCGGTCGTTAAATCGTTTTTTTTGCGGCAAACTCTCAAACAGCGCAAAGGTCGTCTTGTTGCTAACGATCTGCGTAAAGGCGTCCAGGTACGGTCGCAAATGTTTTTCTGTAGCGGGAATTAGCCGCGGCTCTCCGCTAGTGCCCGAAGTCAACAGGTAGCATAGTACAGAGTCGGAGACAAAAATTCCGCGTTCGCCAACTTTCGTCTGCAAGTCAATTAGCGGCGCATAAGTTTTGTATGTCGACAGCGGTACGCGAGTTTGGTAGCCTTCTGGCGTGCGCAACGCCTTAAAGTTATAGCGCAGACCATAATCGGTAGCGGAATTCGCCTTCAAAATTTCGATTAGCACTTTTCGCCCGTCCCATAAACTTTGCGTGTGTCGACCGCCGTCAAAATTTTCGGGTTGCAGTATGACTTCGCGTGGCAGTTCGTAAAAGGTGCGCACGTCTTCTTCGCTATCAATTTTACTTACGGGCAGTAGCGGTATCATGTGGACATACGGCTCAAGAATTTCTTTGATTGTGTAGCGTTCGGCAATCGTCAGATTTTTTGTCTGAACCAGTGCTTGCGAAAAGAGCGTAAGTAGCGTGGCAATCGTCCACTCGACCGCAATGCCGTTGTTCAGCGCACCGTCGAAAATTTTTTTCATGCCAACCGCATACGCGACCAGAACCGCACCGCTTTTGTTCTTCATGCTTTGGACAATCGAACCGCCGTTAATGAAGTAACGATAACCGATGAACTGCGGCAGGTAGCAAATTCTGTCCGCCTTGCCTAAAGCTTCGATGATGAACAGCGCACCTTCGGCGTAGGGAATAGTTTCGTCGGAGGTAATGTTGTGGCGCAGGAGGAATTCTCTGTCGTAAAGCCGCGAAGTCATTATGCCCCAAACGCCGCTGAACATCTTTTGGTCGTCCATATGGTCGCGGTCAATGACGATCTCTTCAAACGTCTGATTCCAAAGTGTAATTTCGCTCCAAGGCAACAAGTCATCGGATTCAAGCTCGTACTCGCGACGGAATACAACTATTTGTGAATTTGTCTTGCGCAAGTGATGAATCGCCGTTTCCAAACATTTCGGAGTATAACCGTCGTCGCCGTCAAGGAAGCCGAGATAAGGAGCCGTCGCGAATTTCATTCCGTGATTTCGTGGCGCGGAAGGACTGTGTACATCGTTGTTGAGCGTTTCAATTATGACGTTGGTGTAGCTACCAAGTAGCTCTCGAACGGCCGTGTGATATTCCGGCTCGCAGTTGTGCAGGACGACGATCCATTCAATTTTCTCGAAACCAATCGTCTGCGCCAACATCGATTCACAACAACGGCGGAACATGTTCATGTCCACGTTATGGAACGGAGTGATAACGGAAACTTCGTAAGCCATGACCTCACGACCTTTCGGAAAATTTTTTGTTCATGATAAACTACCGCAGTCGCCTTTTCAATCAACACGCAAAAAAAAAAACGCGGAAACCGCGTCAGACTGTAGACAAAAAGCACCTTTCAAGTAAAATAAGCTTGGGAGGTGCTTTTCAATGTACAGGAAGAAAAATCGAGAAAAACAAATGGCGGAAGTC
>CAJOCT010000103.1 GCA_905236725.1 uncultured Selenomonadaceae bacterium
TTCTTTGTTCAAAAAAAAATCACTCCCGAAAATTAAAAAGCCCTGCAAATTTTTTCTGCAGAGCCTTAATTTAATGTCAAAGTCAATTCTTGCATAAAAATTTTCTCATCGGTGGGCTTTAAAGTTGAAATGTAGTCGGTGAAATCAAGCAAAAATTCATAATGCAGAATATCATCAAAAATTCTTGCCGAAGTTTCGTTAATTGTTATACAGCGGTCTAAAATTTGAATGTAGCTGTGAGTTGCCTCGTCGAGTGCGTCCGCTATATCGTACAAATCGGAGTGTTTGACCTCGCCAAATTCATCGGGCATTAAGACGACTTCAATGTCAACTCTGATTCTGCGCTGAAAATAATCCCAGCCGTAATCAACCCGCGAAGGTTTAAGCTGAATCCAGCAATAATTTTCATCGGCTTGTAAAACGTGATTGAAATGCACTCGCAAATTTAAATCCGCCTTGATTTTCACCAAGTCAGCCAATGCGTCGCGTATGTCTTTCGATTTAATCATTTTCCGAATAACCTCGCCAAAATTTTTTCTGCGTCCGCTTGAAAATTATCCTTGCTTTCGTCAATCGCGTCGCGGAGCATATGCGCACCTTCGACAACACCGCCCGTAAATTTCCCGTGAATTTTTACGCGGTGTCCCATTTCTACATACCTTGAATACTCTCGGTTGTTGTAAACAGTGCTACTATATCCCTGCGTTTTTTGGTGCCAACCGTTGCGCAGATGACCTGTATCAACAGGAGTTAAAAGTTTTACCCGACTTTTGAGCGATTCTGCTTCTTTGAAAAGAAATTTTCTGTATTCTTTCGGATAATCGGCAGCAATTCTTTTCAAAGCGGCGTTTAATTCTTTTGCTCCGGTAAAATCAATTTCTATCACGATTGCCCGCCTTCTTTCCTTCGCCTACAAGATAATTCCGTGTGCGTCAGATATTTAAATTCAACGCCCGCAACAAGTTTAAAAATATTCCCCGCGTGTTCGACTTCCAAAAAATCATTTTCTTTTATTGAAAATTTCGGGTCATACGTCAAGCGCAAATCCTCCGTGATTTTTTGCGAAATGTCATCTCTGTGCGCAGAAATATCTTTTCCGTACTGCGCCAAATGGCAGGGAATATTTCCATAAACAAGTAAAAATTGCCGCGAATAATCATCAGTCTTGCCGACTTTTTCAAGCGTCGCGCGGTAGACGTCGCAAGAATCGTTATAAAAAATTTTTCGCAATGAGTTTTTGAGTTTTGCAATCAGAATTTTCATAGCGAAACAACCTTTCGGTAAAGATTTAATTTCGGCTTGATTGAATCAAAATCCGAATCGCTTGCAACTCCCGCCGAGTTTACATTGCTGACGGCAAATTTAAATGAAACGTCGTCCTGCTTAATTTCACTTATCGGCGCGGTTATTCCCGTGTCACTGTCGGCAATTTCATCGGCAAAATTTTTGTTGAGTAAATCCACCGCCGAATAAATCAAAGTTTCGGGGAAATCTTCACGGTGACAATAATCCAAAACATCATTCACAAATTTTTCGACGCGGAATTTTATCAAATTTTCATTCGGCAGATTTTCTGCGTTTTGAAGGTTTTGAATCAACTCCGTTATTTTTTGCGTTGCCTCGTCCGACGGCAATGTTTTTATTTCCCTCAACTTTGTCACCCGCCCTCACAGGTTTAAATCCTTGCGCCTTGTAGATAACTTCATAACCTCGCGGCGTTGCAAAAATTATTTTCCCGTCTTTTTCATAACGTTCAAACATTTTCAATCACGCCCAATCAAGGAGTGGTCGCGGAAGTTACGGAAGTGTCAGTGCTTGAAGTCGCCGCCCCCGCAGGAACAAGCATTGCAAAGGCTTCATCACGTACAGGCAAAAAGCCGATTCTCATCGTCGCTCTGATTCCGACCATATCTTGTTCGGCAAGTGAAAGCGGTTTACCGTCGCTCATCGTGACATTTTCCAAAGTTGCCTCGCGCAAAATATCAAATTGAATCTGTTCGCGAATCCCGACGATTGAATATTTCCAATTTCCGCCAATGCAAAGTGCCTTTGTGTTATCCCACGCGCCGTTTCTGCCAAATTCGACGGGCAAGCTGTAAAGCGTCTCATAACGATTATTGTTTGCGTCAATCAAGCCCGTTACATAAAGCTGATTTCCGTTTGCGTCGCGAAGTTTGCGAAGAGAATTTTTGAACTGAATACCGGCAACAAAGCCGTTAATGTCAAATCCTTTATCTTCGACAAGTGCCATAACGTCAGAAATTGCCAAATCCAATTTCACCGCAGGATTATCGGCAACTGCATTTCCGCACGAAAGAGCCGCGCTGTAAATGCTTTTTGCATACGGTGAATTTTTTCCGAAAAGACAAGCCTCGTCGATTGTTTTGTAAAAAGCCTCCGCGATATACGGACGAAGTTCCGCGAAAACGTCAATCGTCGTGTCGTTCAACTTTTCGCGTGTCACGGGAATAATAACCGCAATTTTTTTCGCAACAATTTCGGGGTGAATCCATTTTGCCGCCGTCGTCTTAATTCTCTCCGTTTCACCAATCCAGTAAGCCCCTGCGCCGCCAACATAGACGGGAAATTTCTGCGTTTCACTCGTCATTTGCTGAATATTGGAAAGACGCAAAACACTTGAACCGCGTGTGACTTCTTGAATAATTTGCGTCGCAATCGGCACGGGAACAAAGCCTTGAAGATTGTCCTTCAAAAAATCTGTGTCAGCGAAAAGCTGTAAATCGAAAAATTTTTTCATTGTGATTACCTCCAACTAAATTTTAATTTGACTGTCGAAAATAGCTTGCATAAAGCCGTTTTTAACCGACTTGCTTGCGTCAATCGAAGTGCCGCCGACCTGCGGGGCTTTTCCCTTGAGTTTTTCCGTCACAGCGTCTTCGACTGCCTTTTTATATTTTTTCTCAAAAGTTGTAATTCTTTCGAGAGTTTTCTCATTGTTTTCGGCGATTAAAAAATCAGTGAACTCAATCGGCAAATTTCTTTTCTCCATAACCTTCGCCGTTTCGTATTTGAGTTTGTCCCGCTCAAGTTCTGCCGTCCGACGTTCCAATTCTTTTTGGGCGTTCTCAAATTCGGCTTTTCGGCGTTCATCATCTGACATTTTGGAAAGTTGCTCTTCTTTTTTGCGCTGTTCCTCGCGCTGTTTGTAATCGCTTTCCCATTGCGTTTTGGCTTTTGAAATCGCCGCGTCCACAATCGCTTGAATATCAACAGAATTATTTTCCGTCGAAGTTTCGGCAGGTTGATTTTCAGCAGGATTTTCGGCGTTTGACGTTTCGGAATTTTCCCCGCCGCCTTCGCCTTCCGCAAAAAGCTGTATTTCAAATTTCATAAAATTACCTCCAAATTTTTTACTCACAAAATTTAATTCGCTCCGAAAATTCGCTACTTTTTAGAAAATCGTTTTAATCGAAGGTTTAACGAGCGTGACTTTCCCGTTAAAGTCATTGAGTGCCATTGTGATAATTTTCTTGACGGGCGTTTTCGTGGTAAGCGTCTGCTCCGCGATAAACCAATAATTAACACCTTTTGCCGTCTGTTCGCCGATATAAAGCAACGGCTTGTAGCTTGCGCCGACAAATCCCGAAGTTTCAAACGCACTCCAAGCCGACGCTACTTTTTGCGGCATTTTCTCTAAGCCTTTGAAATTTTCAAATTCAATCTGTCCCAACATAATTTTTTCCTCCTCGTTTTGCGTCTCTTTCAAGAGCGAATTAAATTTGGACAATAAAAAAGCACTCCGCTTTTTGCAAAGTGCTTATAAAAATTTTTACCTTACTCAAATTTAAATTTTGTCGGAACGCTCACACACTCAAAAGAATTAGAATCGTCCCCGCGACAGAAAATATTCGCCTGTCCGTTTGCGATAAATACAGCAAAATTCGACGTAAAATTTTCTTTCAGATATTCAACAATCGGCTTGCAAAGGTCGTGAAAATTTTTTAACTCGGCAAGCTGTTTTTTTGTTTCCTCGTCCATTCCTACACCTCAAAAGTCAACGTCGGGATTTTCAAAAAATGCAATCATCGGGCATTTCGGGATATTCATAAGGCGTATTTGTATCAATGCAACGCTGTAAAACCTCAAGAATATTCGCCGCATCTTCATTGCTTACTTGAAACATTGCAATATTTTCGCCGAATTTTTCTGCATATTTATCCTGCAACTCGTGAAACTTTTTATTAAAATCTTTATCCATATCAGATTACCCCTTTCACAAAATCATCAATCATTTCTTCAAAAATTTTGTATGACTTCGGAAAATATTTTGTTATCTGTGCCAATGATTCAGGGCTACACAATGTGACAGAAAACATTTCTGCAAACGCCTCTAATGGCAACATATCATCACTCTTCCAATAAGCCGCTTTGTGTCCCCAGCGTCCGCAAGCCTTCCCTTTAGTCGCGCCGTCAAACATATCTGATACGTCAGCTTGCGAAACATCTGGTAATTTTTTTAATTCTCGTGATACTGAGTTGTAAGCGTCAGCTTTTTTTATCGAAGTGGCAGATTTACCTGCGGTGACAGCGTCAGCTTTTAGCTTTTTCAAAACATCATTCACGTATTCAGCGGCTTCATTTTTTAGCGAATCCCCAAAGGCACCATTTTTAAAATAGCGACTTTGATAAAGTAATCGGCTCTTCATCCAATGATCTATCAAGTGTCCTAATTCGTGAAATGTGGTCTTATAAGCTGGAAGCCCATATTTACTTGGGTTCGTGACGGTATCTTTGTAAAGGTCGATATTTATTGCTTTGTCACTTGGCGAATAATGCGATGCACCGCGCATATAAGTTTTACTTAAAACCTTCATATCGCCTTCGGCTAAGTTCCACAATAGGCGAATGTTTTCAGGAGCATTTTTAACTTTGTCGATAATGACGGCAATATCAGCTTTATCATACATCTTGCTGAGTTCCGACGCAAATATGACTTTTTTCTTTGCGCCTTCAATTTGCACGGCTTTTAATTGTTTTTCCGCCTCTTTCCAAGCGTCATAAGCAATTTTTTGTTCGTCGATATATTTTTGCTGTTGTGTCGCACTAGAAGTATTACTAATTTTTTGATTCAAGCTAAAATATTTTTGACGATTGTCGTCAAAAGATTTTCTGTAAGAATCATAATCACGACGAATATCAGTTTCCGTCCTTGCCTTAGGTGTTGGCGGAGTAACATTTTCGCCGTTGGCAAGTTTTCTGATAATCTCTCTGCCTTCAACGCGAATTTTACTGTTTTTATCTTTTTCCCGCAAGATTTTATCTTCAGCGTCTTTAGCCTTTCGCCAATCGGCAAGTGTTTGAGTTTTGTCGATATAAACTTTTTTCCAGTCGTTATAATTCATATCGGCGGGGATTTTAATGCGCTTGCCGTTTTCATCTTTCGCCGCCCGACTTCCTTTTGAAATCCTGCCGCTTTTCCCGTCGTCAAGACTTCCGATAATTGTACTTCGACAACGAACGTGCATTGGCGGAGCGTTTTCACCTT
>CAJOCT010000104.1 GCA_905236725.1 uncultured Selenomonadaceae bacterium
GCGCGGTTGGCAAGCTCGTCGATTTTCGCGTTGATTGCGTCAACGGATTTAAGCGGCTGTTTATTTCCCTGCGCGTCGTAATAATAAGAACATTTATCCAAAAGACGTTCGGGCGCACCTTTTATCAGCCAAGTATTGTAATCTCCGCTGACCTTCGCCATAGAATATTTTTTTGCGCTGTCGAAAGGCACGGTATCGCCGACCGTAACATTCGGGGCTGTATCCTTGCCGATTATGAAGCCGAGCAATGCGCGATCCGTCATATTTCCGCCGACAATTTTATCTCCCGTAATAACTGCGCCGTTGTTGAATCTCACGGACAAAGACACGAGAGATTGAAGTTTACTTCCGAGTTTGTCGAAAGTTTCGGTAAAAGTCGCCGTTCCGTCAAGAAAAGTAACGACTTCGAGCTGTCCTTTAGTGATAGTTCCCGTCTTGTCGCTGAAGAGTAAATTCAAACTGCCCGCCGTCTCAATTCCCGAAATTTTTCTGACGAGGACGTTGTCTTTCAACATCTTGCCCATATTTTGCGCGGAAACGATTGCAATCATCAGCGGCAGACCTTCAGGCACCGCCATAACGATAATTATAACCGCCAACATAACCGCTTCGACAAGGCTGTTTAAAATATTCCAGTAGTCCGAGCAGAAAAGCGAAATCGCCGCCCAGTCGAAACCGTTCTGAATGAAAATTCTTTCAAACATAAACGCAACCGCGATTGCGATACCGCCGATATAACCGAATTTGGAAATTTGTCCCGCAAGGTCGCCGAGTTTTAATTTCAGCGGAGTATCGCGGTCTTCGTCAACCTGCAATTCACCGGCGATTTTTCCGTAAACAGTGTTATCGCCGAGCGTGACAGTGCGCATAACTGCAGAACCGCCCGCCACGACTGCGGCGCGAAAAACTTTGTGCGGGTTGAGAAAATCCGTACTCTGCGCGGCTTCAGCGTCGGCAGTTTCATTTGGCGCGGGAGTTTTAGCCTCTTCCTTCGCCTCGCCGTTCAAAATCGACTGATCAACATTTATTGAACCGTCGATAATCACGCCGTCCGCCGGGATTTTATCGCCCGTCTGCAAAAGTACGCAGTCGCCCATCGTAATATCGTTTATCGGAATTTCGACAACCGAGCCGTTACGATAGACTTTGCATTTTATCAAAGAGGCTTCGCCCTGAAGTTTTTGGAAAGCGGATTCATTTTTGTATTCGGAAAAAGTCGAAACCAACGTTGCAAGCAAAACCGCCATCGCGATACCGACTGACTCATACCATTCCGCTTTGCCCATAAACGCGAAAAAAACATTCAACGCAAGAGCGAAGATTAAAATTTTTATGATCGGGTCGTCAAAATTGCCCTTCAATTTGTCCCAGAAACCTTCGCGAGCCTGTTCAGTGATTGAGTTGTCGCCGAATTTGGCTTTCATTTCCTGAACTTGCGCGTCGGTCAATCCTGTAATTTTCAACTAAAAAATTCCCTCCTTAAAAAGATTATTTTTTCAAAACAGATGAAATATATTTGTCAACGACAAGCAAAACAAAATTTTGAGAAGAAACAGCCGTCCTTTCAGAATACTCGTCTCCGTTTGTAATGTTGTTGGAAATTGTGCGGATACCAATGAAAGGAACGTCGACAGTTTTGCAAATTTGAGCGGCGGCGACTGTCTCCATTTCTTCGCAAATAATGCCGTATTTTTCATGCAAAAAATTTATATGGTCAATACCGTTATGCCAAGCATCCGCACTGCCTATTGTTCCTACAGTAACATTAAATTTTTTATTCGAGTCGGCAATATTTTTTGCGATACTCAAAAGTTTTTCGTCGGCAAAATATTCTTTGTGCGGTTGAAAAGTTTTTGTTTGCTTGTCATAGGCAAAAGTTCCCCGCATTTCTTGAGCCGTCAAATTTAATCCTGCACCCTGCGGTGAATATTCCGTTTTGTATGCGGCAGTATTTACAGCTTTCTCACAAATAACAATATCGCCTAAATGCAAATCCGGAATATAACCTCCGGCAGTTCCCTGATTTATGACGGCAACGGGATTAAAATTTTCTATTCCCAATGCAGTAACCGTCGCCGCATTTGCTATGCCTTGTTCTGTTCTGGCGATAATGACGGGATAATTTTTGTAAGTTCCGGCAACATAAACATAATTCAAAATTCTGTAGATTACGGGATTTTTCAGCGAGCGTACAAAATTATCAATTTCAATATTCATCGCGCCTTCAATCATAACAGGGCGTTGACTGCTTTTGTAATTTCCGGTTTTTTGCGGCAGTGACTCCAAATATTTTTGAAAATTTTCATCGCCGACATAATTGGAAAAAATAACTTCATTCGACGGAGCTTTTATCTCGGCATTTGCAAAAAGCATATTGCACGAAAAAATTATCGCAAAAAAAGAACCTGCCATGAAGGCGGATAAAAATCTCTTGATATTCATTTGAAAGCTCTTCCTCCAAAATTTTTTATGCAAAACGTTGACTGAGTGAAGAAAGTCCGCTGTCAGTCGTGCCGTTGCCGACCGCGTTAAATTTCCATTCGCCGTTTTTCTTGTAAACTTCGCCCGTGACCATTGCAAGCATATTATCATAGTTATCGGTGAGGTTGTAGCGGCAAAGTTCTTCGTGAGTTTCAGCGTCAACGATTCTGATAAAAGCGTTTTTAATCATTCCGAAATGCTGTTTGCGCTCGACGCCCTTGTAAATGTTGACGACGAAAATTAACTTGTCGTAATCGGCAGGAATTTTTTCAAGGTCAACAAAAATTTGTTCGTCGTCGCCTTCGCCCTCGCCCGTCAAGTTATCGCCCATATGTTGAACGGAGCCGCTTTTGTGCTTAAGGTTGCCGAAATAAACTATATCATTTGTGCTGTCAACGAGTTTGCCGCCCTTGCACATAAAAACCGACGCGTCGCAGTCAATGTCTTTCTTGCCGTTGAAAAGTTTTTTGAAGAAACCGCCTTCGGCAACCGCCGCGTCCCAGCCGAGACCGACCATCAATTTCGTAAGTTTTTTTCCGTCCGCTTTCACCAAGCTGACTTTCTGCCCTTTTGTAAGATTAACAGCCATAAAAAAAATCTCCTTCCGAAATAAAATAGCGGGTAGTTGTCAATTCTTTTACTAACCACTAACCACTACCCACTACTCACTAACAACTAAATCACACGTTTACGCCGAAGTTTTGCCCGAGAGCCTTAAGACCGCCCTCAAAGCCGCTGCCGATTGCGTTAAATTTCCATTCGCCGCCGTGACGATAAAGTTCACCGACGACAACGGCAGTTTCGACAGAAAAATCTTCGCTGAGATCGTAACGGATAAGTTCTTTGCCGTTCGCCGCATCCATAACGCGGATAAAAGCATTTTCAACCTGACCGAAACTCTGTTTGCGCTCATCGGCTTCGTAAATTGTGACGGTGAAGTCAATTTTCTGAACGTCCGCAGGGACTTTGTCGAGACTGATTTTAATTTGTTCGTCGTCGCCTTCGCCCTCGCCCGTCAAGTTATCGCCGAGATGTTCGACGCTGCCGGATTTATGTTTCAAATTGCCGTAAAAAACAAAATCGTCATCGGAGGCAACTTTACCGTTCGCGCCGAGCAAGAAAACCGACGAATCCAAGTCAAAATCTTTTCCGCCGTCGTAGCGATTCGTGTCCCAGCCGAGTCCGACCAAAACTTCTTTCAAACCGGGATTTGTTTTTGTCAAGTCAACTTTCTGACCTTTTTTCAAACTTACAGCCATAAAATTTTTTCCTCCTTAGAGACTGATTTAAAAAATTTCTTGCATAATTTATCACAAATTTAAATTATTTTCAAGGCAATTTGCAATTCCCGTGATTTCTACTGAAATAAATTCTTGTGCTGATTGACAATTTCCGCCATCAACATTTTTCCGCGCAGGTCGGGATGTATTCCGTCGATTGAAAAATTCACGTCCATATTGCCCTGCGCGTCGTAAAAATAAGGCTCAAGGTCGATAGAATAATTTCGCGTTTTTATAAAGTTATTCACCTGCAACATTTTTTCGTGCCAAGCGGGATCTGTCGGCGTGCGGAAGGCGTATTGAATATTTTTCGGGTTTATCGGCATAAGAGTTAAAAAAATCGGGCGAATTTTATTTTCAAGACAAAGATTTTCAAGCGCGGTTAAATCGTTAATGACGCTTTCCGCAGAAATATTTTCAGCCCGCAAACTGTTCGTGCCGGTCATAATAATTAAATTTTTCGGCTTGAAGGGCAAAACGTCCCGCGAAAATCTTTCCAAAGTCGTCGAAGAAATATCTCCGCTCCTCGACAAATTCACTGCGGGAAAATCCAAATAAGTCGCCCAAGTGTATTCAAGTGCACGCGGAGAATAACTTACCGCGCCGCCGCCGTGAGAAATGCTGTCGCCCAAAATCGCAACTTCAACGCCTTTTGTATAATCCGGCACGACAAATTTTTCGGAGTTCGACCAAGTGCCTACGGGATTATCATTTTCATCAAGCGCACGAACTCGCCAATAATAAGGCCCCGCATAAGGTCGCGCGTACTCGTCGTAACAACTCGCCTGATCCTGCGTCGTTTTTCGCCAAAGACTGTCGGGAGAAGGCTCAACATCATTTTCAACTTTCGGCGGGTGGTTCAACAGCTCAACCTCATATTTCGCCGCCTTGTGCAAAGGTATCCAATCGTAGACAGGATAAATCGGCAGGGGAATATAAGACATAAAATCAAAATTATTTATCAGCGGACAATTCGGCAGAGGTTTCGTCGCGTCGAGATAAATTTTTTCCGACTTTGAAAATTCCCCGATCGGTTCTTGATGAAGTGCCAACGCCCGCGCCCGCCAATAAACCACGCCGTAATTTGCATACTCGCGCAGGTCGGCTTGATAACCGTTCGTAAAAATTTTTCGCGTGCTGTCGAGGTGATGATATTTTGAAAGCTCGGTTCCGCCTTCATATTCCGGCGGCGCAGATAAAATTTCCACTTCGTAGCAAACGGCGTTCGGGACTTTGTGCCAGACCAAAAAAGGCATCAAACTTGCGGGGCTTTCCCTCGTGTAATGAAAAATCGACACGGGATGCGGCGGGTTCGGGTAATTCGGATTTGCTATCAATCTTTCGGAATTGAAAAGTTCTTTGAAAACTCCCCGCGCGGAAATTTTATAAAAAGTCGGAATCGGCGCACGCGGAGTTTTGAATTTTGATTCTGAAATTTCTTCCGTCGTCAAAAGGTGATAAGGCGAAGAATTTCTCACCAGTCCCGTCGTCAAGGTGAAAGTTTCGACTTTATAAAAGCAGGGATAGGGGAAGGTTTTCCACGTCATAAAAAGGTCTTCGCCGTCCTGCGCGAAAGTCGGCGACAAAATTTTTTTATGTATTTGAAAAACGTCCGTGACTTCCGCCATAAAAGTGCCGAAAATCGAAAAAATTCCAATCAGCACGGCAAAAACCAGGAATGTCAAAAAATTTTTCAGCAAAAAAA
>CAJOCT010000105.1:0-10971 GCA_905236725.1 uncultured Selenomonadaceae bacterium
TGCCGGAAAAAAATCTGTAACTTTTTCCGGAATTAAAAGCGACATCACGATTGAAGAAGCGATTAACACTGAAAATTCTCCCGCAATTCATAACGGCGTGGCAGGTTTGATGTGGCTTTTGAGCGGCTCGGACGAAAATTTTGACGAACTTTCCATTAAAAAAACTTCGACCGAAATTGTTGACGAAGTTTAAAAATTTTTTGGGGTGCTGTTATGGCTGATAAAAATTTAAAAATTTTTAATTCTCGCGGCGAATATAAAATGTCCGAAGATGATACTTTTAAATTTGCAAAAAGTGTCGCTCTTGAGTCTGCCGAAAAAATTCTTGACGCTGATGTTAAAAATTTTTTGCTCGACAAGTTTAAAAATCTCGATGATGACGATATTGATAAAATTTCTGAAAAATTTTTGACTAAAAATGAACCGCACTTTATTCGCGAAAATTTGTCAAATGGCGATATGATTTGCTACGCTAAAATTCAGGCTGAAATTAGTTTGACTGACTTGGATAATTTTATGAAAAATTTTGATGTCTTTAAACTTGAAAAAAAAGTTGATGAACAGAAAAAAATTATTGATGAACAGAAAAAAATTATTGATGAACTTCAAAATAAATTAGAACTTTTTCAAAAATTTTTTCCTGATCTTATTAAAGCAGAAATAGATGTTAAAAATAATCCAAATGATGTCTGGGAATATTACAGTCGCGGAAATACTTATTTGCATTTAAAAAATTATTCGCAAGCGATTGAAGATTACACTAAAATAATTAAATTAAATCCGAATTATGTCTGGGCATATAACAATCGCGGAGATACTTATTATAATTTGAAAAATTATTCGCAAGCGATTGAAGATGACACGCAAGTCATTAAATTAGATCCGAATTTTGCAGGTGCATATTACAATCGCGGAGTTGCTTATTATAATTTGAAAAATTATTCGCAAGCGATTGAAGATTACACGCAATCCATTAAATTAAATCCAAAAGATGCAGCTGCATATTACAATCGCGGAATTGCTTATAAAGAAATTGGCGAAAATGAAAAAGCAGAAAAAGATTTTGCAAAAGCTTGTGAACTTTATCAGAAAAAGATTTTGCAAAAGCTCGTGAAATTTATGGAAGATAAAAATAAAAAAAATTAAACTCCGATGAAAAAATTTTTGTCGGAGTTTTTTATTGCAGGAATTTTTTTTTGAAAATCGAAAAAGTTTTTGAAAAATTTTTTGGAGGTGAGAAAAATGACTGCATTAAAAAAAGAATTGATTGAAATTATTGAAATTTTGCCTGATGAAAAAATTTTTATGACATTGCAATACATACGAGAAAAAATTTTGTCAGAAAAAAAATCTGCATTCGGAATTTTGTCAAAATATGCTGATAAAAATTTGATTGAGCAAGAAAAATTTGCTTGGGAAAAGTCTGCGAGTGAGAAATATGCAAAAAATTTTAATTGATGCAAATGTAATTCTTCGTTATCTTTTGAATGATGTTGAGGAAATGGCGAAAAAATCTGAAGAGATTATAAAATTTGGAGCATGGACATTGCCTGAAGTGATAGCAGAAGTAATTTACGTTTTGAAATCGGTTTATAAAATTGAACGCGATGAAATTTCTAATGCGATTTTGGAAATTTTAAAAGAAATTGAAATCGAACATAAAAAAACTGTTATTGAGGCAGTAAAAATTTTTTCCAAAACAAATTTAGATTTTGTTGATTGCATTTTGATAGCATATAAAAATATTGAAAATGCAGAAGTTTTCAGCTTTGACAAAAAATTAAATAACAAATTAAAATAAAAAGAATCCCTTCGGCAATTCGTTGGGATTTTTTATTTGACGGTGAAAAAAATTTTTAATAAAATATTTTCGAGGTGATTTAAATGCAAAATTTTAGCGTTCAAATTGATGAAAATCTTTTTAATTCAGCGGCGGCTGAAGGAAAAGCAAATTTTCGTTCGACGGACAATCAAATAAATTTTTGGGCGAAAGTCGGTAAAAATGCGTTGGAAAATCCTGATTTGCCTGTCGATTTTATTGCAAAAATAATTATTGCGAAAAATATTTGAGGAATAATTTATGGAAATTTTTCAAAAAACCGAGTTCAAAAAGTCATATAAAAAACTTCATCAAAATCAACGCGCGATTGTCAATGAAGAAATCAAAAAAATTATTGAAAATCCTGAAATCGGTGTTGAAAAAGTCGGCGATTTGAAAGGAATTTTTGTTCACAAATTCAAAGTTATTGACCAACAATTTTTAATTGCGTACAGTTTTGATGAAGTAACAATGACTTTGATAATGTTGGGAGTTCATGAAAATTTTTATCGCAGTGTCAAAAATATTTTAAAATAAAACTTCGATGAAAAAATTTTGTCGGAGTTTTTTTTGTGATAAAATATTTTTGAGGAGTGATAATTTTGAACAGAAGATTTTTTTTGAAATTTTTATTGAGTGTGGGACTCGGCGCATATTTTCCGAAACTTACCGAAGCGGCGCGATTCGAGCAACTTCATCACCCGCAGAATGGTTATAAATCTTTAAACGAAGTAAAATTTTTGCGGCAAATTGTCACGAACGATTCAAGAACTTCGCGAACTTTAATGTGGCAATCTGATGAAGAAATTAAAAATATTCGTCTGGAATTTTTTTTGGTAGGCGAAGAGCAGGCAAATTTTTCAAAAGTCACTTCAGAATATTTTGAGCAGGTCGGCAAGGGAAATTTTATTTATTTCAGCGAATTAAAAAATCTCAAGCCGGAAAGTTTATATAAATTTAGAATTATTGCGGACGACAAGGCGACTTCTTGGCAAAATTTAAAAACTTCGGGAAAAAATAAATTTCAAATGTTGGTGTTCAGTGATTCTCAATGCGAGCATTATGAAATTTGGCAAAAAACTGCGGATTTTGCGAATAAAAATTTTCCCGACGCGGAAATTTTTTTGGTAAACGGCGACCTTGTCGATAACGGGCAGGCAAATTATCAGTGGCGACTTTGGTATACTTCGGCGGCTTATCTTTTGTCGGAAAAAATTTTTGCGCCGGTTATGGGAAATCACGAATGTTACAGCGCGAAATGGCTGAATTGTTTGCCGGAAGGGTATTTGCATCATTTCAAAACGCCTTCAAACGCCGAAAAAAATTTTGACGGATATTTTTATTCATTCGATTACGGTTCGGCGCATTTTTTTATTTTGAACACGCAATTTTTGGAGCTTGAAAATTTTCAGCCGAAATTGAAAGAAATTCAAAATTATTGGTTTCGACGTGACGCGGCGAATACAAATCGCGCTTGGAAAATTGTTTTTATGCACAAAGATATTTTTGATTACGGGCAAAATAAATTTAATGACATCGCGGAAAATTTTATGCCGCTGTTCGACGAATTGGAAATTGATTTAATTTTGACGGGGCATTTGCACACATACAGGAATCGCGGAAAAATTTTTGCGCAAAAAAAATCTCCGCAAGGTCCGACTTATATTTTATGCGGACGCGCGGGAGATCAAAAATATGTTGAACCTCATCGCGAAATTGACGAGGTTTCTTATAAAAATCTTCAGAAGGAGCCTGAATCTTTTATCACGCTTGACATCGACGAAAAAAATTTAACTTTGACTTGTTACACGGTTGACGGCGATATTTTGGATAAATTTACTTTGCGAAAATAATTATTTTTTATCGTCAGAATTTTTTTCATCAGAATTTTTTTTGTTTAATTTCTCAAATTTTTCTGGGTCAATTTTTTCGAGATAATTTTTTGGAATTGAATTGGGATTTTTTTTCGCGAGTTCGTAACAAATTCTGTAATTTTCTTCAGCTTTAACAATTTCGCCGAGTTCGTCAAAAATATCTCCGCGCAATCTGTAAGAAACTGCAACTTTATCGTCGATTGCAATCGCCGCCGCAATATCATTCAAAGCCGGCTCAATTTCTCCGCGCATATGAAAAACGTCGGCGCGATTCAAAAAATTATATAAATTTTTCGGATCTTGTTCGACGGCAGAATTTGCGTCAACAAGTGCGCCGTCATAATCTCCGCAAATTGCCTTCGCCCGCCCGCGAATTGATAAACATTCCGCGATATTTTCCTGATTTTCCGCAGACAAAGCACGCTCAATTTCTTTCAAAGCGAGTTCGCCTTGACCGTAATCGTTATAAATATCTGCATTTATTCGCAATCTGTCAGCCATAATTTTTTTAGCCGATAAAGTTTCGGCTTTTATTTTTTGCCAATTTTCGAGGCGTTTATTTTCTTCGTCGAGATATTTTTGTCGAATTTCGGGATTTTCATTTTTATAAGAATTTTCGACGGCGAATTTAATTTTTTCTCCGAGATTTTCCGTAAAAGAAATTTCGCGCAGATTTTTATAAACTTTATCGTCAGTCAAAAAATCCGTGCGATTTCCTGAAATTTTACGAAAATTCCAGTCGGAAAAATTTTTATAATCGTGAAAAGCCTTTGCCAATCCTCCCGCGAAAAAATATGCTTTTTCGGCGTTTTTATAAATTTCTCCGCGATTTTCCGCAGTCAAAATTTCTTCGCCGTCGATGAAAACTTTATAAATTCTTTCAATTTTTTTAACTTCGACGTGACCGAAACTGTAATCCGTCAAAAGTTTTGAAAGTTTTTCTTCGCGAACTTCTGTATCGGGGTGATCGCTCAAAGTTTGCTCGTTCGGTTTGTCGTGCGGATCAAATTCCAAAAAATCTTGAGTTTCGTACCTGACATAATAATCCATTCGAGCCATTGCCGCCGCACCTCCGCCCGGATTAAATCCCGCAGAAGTCATCAAAAAAAATCCGCCTTCATCCGCTTCGTATTCGGAAGGAACTGTAATATTTTTCGCGATTGAATAATTCACCATTCCCGTCAATTTATTCCAATCGATATTCGCGCTTGAAATTTGCGAACTTATCATCATCATTCCGAAAGATTGCGCGATTGCCTTCGCATAATTTTTCGCGGAATGTTGTTCAATTCCGTGAGTCATTTCGTGCGCGAGAACTGCGGCGATTTCGTCTTCATTTAAATTTAAAGTTCTGACAAGTCCGCGATTGACGCTGATATAATTCATCGGGTAACAGGCGGCGTTAAATTTTTCGCTGTCGTTGACCGTCCAAACAAAAGGCAGAGAATTTACTCTTAATTCGTAAATCGAATCATTTACCAGCCGAGTCATAATTTCGTCAACAATTTTCACGTCGAGAGAATTTTTATCTTGTCCGTTTTCTTTAATATCTTGACGACGAGCCGCCATTTGAGCGTTGACATCGTTTCCGAGACGCAAAATTGAAGTCAAAGCCGATTTATACATTGCGTAAATTCCCGCAGCTTGAGCCGCCGCCGCCCATATATCCGCCGCAAAAACTTTTACGGGCAAAAAAAATATCGCGCAAGCGATTAAAATTTGAGAAATAATTTTGTGGAAATTTTTCATTGTGACATTCCTTTAAAAAAATTTTTTATAAAAAACCGTTTTCAGCCAAAAAATTTTTCGTCAAAGTCGAATTTTTTTCAAAATTTATCAGCCGTTCAACATATTTTGCAAGGACATCTGTTTCAATGTTGACGAGACTTCCGACGCGCTTAAATTTAAAATTTGTGACTTCGCGAGTGTGCGGAATCATCGAGACGCTGAAATTTTCTGTCATTGCATCGACAACCGTCAAACTTATTCCGTCGAGAGCGACCGAGCCTTTCGCCGCAATTTGTTTGAGCAAAAAATTTTCCGCCTGAATTTCAATAAAAATCGCATTGCCTTCCGTGCGCATACTCAAAATTTTTCCCGTGCCGTCGATATGACCGCTGACGATATGACCGCCGAGCCTGTCGCCGACTTTTAAAGCGCGTTCAAGATTTACAACGCCGCCCGTTTGAATTTCCGCGAGTGAAGTTTTTCGGAAAGTTTCGGGCATAACATCCGCCGCAAAAAAATTTTTCCCGAAATCGACGACGGTTAAACAAATTCCGTTAGTTGAAATGCTGTCGCCGATTTTTATGTCGGACAAAATTTTTTCGCAGGAAATTTCAATTCGTCCGCCGCTCAAACTTTTCAGTTTGCCGATTTCTTCAATAATCCCCGTAAACATTTTTAGCCTCCTTCAAGCAGTCAAACCGCCGTCAACTTTTAAAATTTCTCCCGTGATGAAATTTGCTTTTTCGGACGCGAGAAAAAAAATTGCCTCCGCAACTTCTTCAGGTCTGCCGATTCTGCCGAGCGGATAAAATTTTTCAAGGTCAGAAATTTTTTCGCAGGAAATTTTTAATTGATTCAAAGTCAACGGCGTTAAAATATCTCCCGGCGCAACGCAATTCACGCGGACGGAAAAACTTGCGAGTTCAAGGGCCAAAGACTTTGTAAACGCAATAATCGCGCCTTTACTTGCCGAATACAGCGCACAAAAATAATTTCCCTTCAAACCCGCGTCACTTGAAACGTTGACGATTGCGCCGCGATTTTTTATCAGTTCATCTACAAAAATTTTCGTCATAAAAAAAGTTCCCTTGACGTTCGTTTGAAAAATTTCATCAAAAATTTTTTCGGTGACTGAAGTTATCGCGCCTTCGGTATAAATTCCCGCGCAGTTCACGAGAATATCTGCGCCGCCGAAATTTTTTTGAGTGAAGTTTAAAATTTTTTCGCAATCTGAAATTTTTCCCACGTCCGCAGAAATAAATTTAAAATTGCCGTCGAGTTCGTTTTTTATCGCGGCAAATTTTTTTTCACTTCGCCCGACCAAAACGCAATTAAAATTTTCGGCGAGAAATTTTTTCGCAGTTGCAAGACCGATTCCCGAAGTGCCGCCGGTTATCACAGCAGTTTTCAAAAAATTTTTTCCCTCCATAAAAAAAACAGAGCCGAGATTTTTTTCTCGACTCTGCGAAATTTCCGATTAGTAATTGACAGCTTCTTTGAGAGCTTTGCCGGCTTTGAAGGACGGCAATTTCGATGCAGGAATTTCGATTTTTTCGCCCGTGCGCGGGTTACGGCCGGTGCGTGCACTGCGTTCGCGATTTTCAAAAGTTCCGAAACCGATGATCTGAACTTTGTCGCCTTCCACGAGAGCCTGTATAACCGTGTCAACGAACGCACCGACAGCCTTTTCGGCTTTTTTGCGATCCAAACCGGCTTTTTCAGCAACATTTACAATCAATTCTGCTTTTGTCATAAATTTTACCTCCTAATGTAAGATTGCAAGAATTTACCAAAATTTTAAATAAAAATCAAGTCTTTTAAGCAAGAATGTCAATATTGTTTCCGAGTGCGGGGTCAAGACTTCCGACAGTTTCCAGAGCCTCTTCGACAAAAGAAGTATCCGCCTCCATCGCCATTGTTGTGCCCTTGCCATATGCATATCTACCGACAGTGCCGCTATGCTCATATCCATCCGCAACGCCTCCTTCCGCAGTCAAGCGTATATTAGCACAAGGCGCGGCGGTATGCAACAAAAATTTGGCGTAATTACGCAATTTTTTCTGTGCTAAAAAATTTTTTTATGATAAAATTACATTCGTTTTTTTTTACGTGAAAAATTTTGGAGGTAAATCGAAAAATGATTTTGGAACGTTTGGAAAAATTGCCCGTCGGCTCATTTCATTATAAATTATTGGTCGTCACGGGCTTGGGCTGGCTGTTCGATTCAATGGACACGGGACTGATTTCATTCGTCCTACCCGTGCTTGCTAAAGAGTGGGGACTTTCACCGGAGCAAGTCGGCTGGATAGGAAGTATCGGGCTGATCGGAATGGCACTCGGCGCAGTTTTGGCGGGAACGATTGCGGACAGATTGGGCAGAAAAAAAGTTTTCGCGGCAACTGTAATTTTGTACAGCGTATCAACGGGACTTTGCGCAGTCGCCTGGAGTTATGAATCGCTGTTAGTTTTCAGATTTTTGGTCGGCTTCGGACTTGGCGGAGAATTGCCCGTCGCCGCAACTTTAATGAGTGAATATGCGCCCAGTAATTTGCGCGGAAGATTTATAGTTTTGCTTGAAAGTTTTTGGGGAGTGGGTTGGTTAGTCGCGGCGTGCATTTCATATCTTTTAATCCCGCAATTCGGTTGGAAAATCGCGTTTTTAATCGGCGCACTTCCCGCCGTGTACGTCTTTTTAATCAGACTTCATATGCCCGAATCCGTCAGATATTTAATTTCAAAAAACAGAATCGACGAGGCAAAAGAAATAATTTTATCGCTTGAAAAAAAATTGAACGTCGAGAGCAAAAATTTCGACGAAAATTTATCTGCGTCGGAAGTCGGCTCGGAAAAAACCGCTCAACCGAATTTTTCGAGTCTATGGTCGGCGCAATTCAGAATCAGGACGATAATGTTATGGGCGGCTTGGTTCGGAATTGTTTACAGCTATTACGGAATTTTTATGTGGTTGCCGTCGATCGTCTTCGCGCAGGGTTTCGCCGTCGTGAAAACTTTCGAGTACGTTTTGATAATGACGCTTGCGCAGTTGCCGGGATATTTCGCGGCGGCGTGGCTCGTCGATAAAATCGGCAGGCGTTATACACTTTCGAGTTTTCTTTTGATGTCGGGCGTGTGCAGTTATTTTTTCGGAAATGCAACTTCGGCGACGGAACTTTTAATTTTCGGCTCGGCAATGAGTTTTTTCAATCTCGGAGCGTGGGGAGTCATTTACACATACACGCCGGAACTTTACCCGACTTCAATTCGCGCACTCGGCTCGGGTTGGGCGGCAGGTTTCGGAAGAATCGGCGGAATGCTCGCGCCAATGTTCGTCGGAGTTCTTTTGGCAAACGGTGCGCCGATGAATTTAATTTTTGCAATGTTCGCGTCAGTTTTCGTTTTAATTTCCGTGATCGTTTTGAGTTTGGGAATCGAAAGCAAACAAAAATCTCTTGAAGAAATCGACAAAATTTCCGTCAACAACGCATAAAAATTTTTATTCACATTCGCGAAAAAATTAAAGGAAATTGGCAAAATTCCTAGAAAATGTGACGCAAAATTTTTTTAAGGAGTGTCGGAGAATATGGGCTTGAAAGACATCAGTATAAGAAACAAATTTATTCTGCTGACTGTGGTTGTCGGAATTTTTATGGTGCTGATTGCGGGTTTCGGTTATTACAGTGCCTCAAATATGCTTGGCGAAAGTTCTGACGGTGAAGTTGTTGCCACAATGGAGAAAGCGGCGAAGGATATGGACGCTTGGTTTTCCGAGCCCATTGCAATCGCAAAATCCGAAGCAGTTTTGTTGAGTACGTTCAACGGCGATTACGCGCGTATGAAACTCAAAGACAATTTATCTCTCGGCACTGCCAACAGAAATATTGTCGATGTCGGCGTGGGACTTGAGGACGGGACTTTTAACAGTTATCAGCTCGGCTTGACTTCGCTCAATCCCACAGAGCGCGGTTGGTACAAAAATATGAAAGCCGCCTCGGGGTCTGAATATATGGTCACTGAACCTTACGTTGACCAAAATACAAAGCAAACTCTTGTTTCGGTCATCACGCCGATAAAAAATAACGGCAACTTTGTCGGCGCAATTTGCGAAGACATTGCGTTGGACGTTTTGGAAGAAAAAATTAAAGGTATTCAATATCACGGCGCGGGGACGGCGACTTTCATGGATCATGAAGGAAATATTCTTGCCACTGCCTCGCCGAATCTTCAGGGCGTGAAAAATTTAAAAGACGTTATCGACACTCAAGAGCATTTCAATCAGGTGATGAATGATCAGTCGGGCGTTTTCGTCTGCGAAGTCAACGGCACCGAATTGGTCTTCGGTTTCGCAACGATGGCGACAACTAACTGGGTTATCGGCTTTTCCGTCCCGGTCGATGTTGTTTTTGCCTCGTTGCACAGCATGAGAATCTTTTTCGCGGTTATAACTTTAATCGGATTGGTTTTGGTTCTTTTATTCTGCAGACAGTTCGCAAGCTCAATGATCGGTCCGATTGTCGAGTTGGAAGACCATGCAAAACAACTTTCCGAAGGCAATTTGAAAGTTAAAAATATTGACGTTGATTCTAACGACGAGATCGGTTCTTTGACGAATGCTTTTAACGTGATGAGTAATAACCTTCGCAAGTTGATTCAAAAAATGGCGACGACTGCCGAACAGGTTGCCGCGTCAAGTGAGGAGTTGACGGCAAGCGCGACTCAATCGGCGGACGTTTCCGTCAAAGTTGCCGCGACTGTTGTTGAAGTCGGCGACGATATAAATCGTCAGATGAGAGACATTGAGGCGGCGAAAAACAGTATCGGTCTTGTTTCCAATGATATAAAAGTCGTTTCGGACAAGGCTTTAAACGTTGCGGACACTTCGGAAAAAACTGCGGACGCGGCGAAAAACGGCGAAAATTTGATGCAGGTTGCGATAGAAAAAATGAACAGCATCGAAAAATCCGTTCTTGCAAGTGCGGAAGTCGTCGAAAAACTCGGCGAAAATTCAAAACAGATCGGTCAGATTGTCGAAACAATTTCGGGAATTTCCGAACAAACGAATTTACTTGCGCTTAACGCGGCGATAGAGGCGGCGCGTGCGGGTGAACACGGCAGAGGTTTTGCCGTCGTTTCGGAAGAGGTCAGGAAACTTGCAACTGCCTCGCAGGAAGCCGCCGAACAAATTCGCGAAAGAATCGAATCAATTCAGCAATCCACAGAAGAAGCCGTCGTTTCAATGAAGAGCGGCACTGAAGACGTTAAACAGGGTACTAACGCCATTCGCGAAGTCGGTATTCAGTTCAAAGAAATTATGCAAATGGTTGACGGCATCAAAGAAGAAATCGCCGGAATCAATCAATCCGTTCAAACTGTTTCCGAAGGCGCGGTTAAAATCGTCGAGGCAACAACTTCAATCGACAAGGCAAGCCGCGATACTGACGAAAGAACTCAATCGATTGCCTCCGCCACTCAAACTCAATCCGCGTCGAATGAAGAAATTGCCGCCGCATCTCAAGCACTTTCCAACCTCGCGTCGGATATGCAACACGAAAT
>CAJOCT010000105.1:11018-12638 GCA_905236725.1 uncultured Selenomonadaceae bacterium
TTTTTTTCACGGGGCGGCAGGATTTTTTTTTGTAAAAGCAAATAAACAAGCATAAATGTTTGATGACATATTGAGCAATTTTTTTAGGAGGGATTAGTTTTGAGAGAGCTGGACGTAAAAGTTATCACCGAAAACGTCGCCGAAATGTGCAAGGAGGCGGCGTACTATTTGCCTGACGATGTTTATCGCGGCTTGAAACGCGGTCGCGAAACCGAAAAATCCGAAGTCGGCAAAATCGTTCTCGACCAGATCATCAAAAACGCGGAAATCGCTAAGGCGGAAGATCGTCCTTACTGCCAAGACACGGGCATGACGATTGTCTTTTTGAAGGTCGGGCAAGATTTGCACATCACGGGCGGCGATTTGACTGAAGCCGTCAACGCGGGAATTGCGAAAGGTTACACCGAAGGTTATTTGAGAAAATCCGTCGTCGGTGAACCTCTTTTCAATCGCGTGAACACAAAAAATAATACTCCCGGCGTTATTTACACCGAAATCGTTCCCGGCGATAAACTCGACATCACGATTGCTCCGAAAGGTTTCGGCTCGGAAAATAAGTCGGGAATTAAAATGCTCGTTCCCGCGGACGGCGTGAAGGGCGTCAAAAAAGCTGTCATGGAAATTATTTTGCATGCAAGCATGAACCCTTGCCCGCCGATGGTCGTCGGAATCGGTATCGGCGGCACAATGGATCGCGCGGCCTTACTTTCCAAAAAGGCTTTGACTCGTTCGATTGACGAAAGAAATCCCATGCCCGAATATGCGAAACTCGAAGAAGAACTTTTGGAAATGATTAACCAAACGGGAATCGGTCCGCAACTCGGCGGCACAACTTCCGCGCTCGCAGTCAATATCGAATGGGGACCCACTCACATTGCAGGTCTGCCCGTCGCAGTAACTATTTGCTGTCATGCGATGCGTCATTCTCATCGCGTCTTGTAAAAATTTCGGAAGTGAATTTCAATGGATTTCAAAAAATCAAAACTCGGTTTCGGAATGATGAGACTTCCGACTTTCTCAAGCCCGACTGATTTTGACTACAAACAAATTTCCCAAATGGTCGATGAATATTTTTCGGCAGGTTATACGTACATCGACACAAGTTTCGTCTATCACAACGGAAAAAGCGAAGAGGCTGTAAGAAAAGCAGTTGTCGAGCGTCACCCGCGCGAATCTTTCACCGTCGCAACGAAATTTCCGACTTTTAATCTCGTCCCCGAAGATCAAATTGATTCAATTTTTGAAACTCAATTAAAATATCTCGGTGTCGATTACGTCGATTATTATTTGTTGCACAATCTTCAAAATGCTTACTATGACGGAATTGACGGCAAAGGCGGAATTGTCAAAAAAACTCACCTTTTCGACCACGCGAAAAAATTTAAAGCTGACGGGAAAATTAAACATCTCGGATTTTCTTTTCACTCGTCGGCGAAACTTTTGGACAGAATTTTAACCGAACATCCCGAAGTCGAATTTGTTCAAATCGCGTTAAATCCGATTGACTGGGACAGCGAATTTGTTCAGGCGGGAAAATGTTATGAAGTCATTCGCAAGCACGGCAAAAAAGTTGTCATAATGGAGCCGATTAAGGGTGGCGGTCTTGCGAAACTTCCTGAC
>CAJOCT010000106.1:0-958 GCA_905236725.1 uncultured Selenomonadaceae bacterium
CCGAAGCGTTAAAAGGATTTGGCGAAAGACTCAGAAGGCTTCGCCGCAATGCGAATTACACCCAAGCTGAGCTTTCAGGCATGCTCGGTGTGGTTACGTCGTCGGTAGGCAAATACGAGAGCGCGGCTGATTCGTATCCCAGCGTTGAAATTCTTGTAAAACTTGCTGAGATTTTTGACGTAAGTACAGATTATCTTCTGCGCGGCTTGTCGGTTGCTCCGGTGCTGGAGAATAACGGCACTTTAAATGCCAATGCTTTTATTCAAGCTAGCAGCGGCAATAACGGTAGCGTTCAATCTCCCGAAGCAGAAGAACTTTTGAAGATTTATAAAAATTTAACCGGGCTTAAGCGTCTTGAGTTACTGAGTTATGCTTTCAAATTAAGTCAAGAGCAGAGTGGCGGATTGTCATGAAACGTATTGCAATTTATATCCGAGTATCCACCTTAGAGCAAGTGCAGGAAGGCTATTCGATTGGAAGAGCAAAAAGACCGATTGATTGCGTATTGCAGAGCGCATGATTGGGCTATAGCCGATATATACGTTGACGGCGGATACTCGGGGTCGAATTTAAAGCGTCCCGGTATTCAGAAGTTGATGTCAGAAACAACGAATTTTGACGTTGTACTGGTTTATAAGCTCGACAGATTATCACGTTCTCAGCGTGATACACTTTACCTTATCGAAGAAGTTTTCCTGCCAAACCAAGTGGATTTTGTGTCAATGCAGGAGAGTTTTGACACATCGTCGCCTTTTGGTAAAGCGATGATAGGGCTGTTAGCTGTATTCGCTCAGCTTGAACGCGAACAAATTAAAGAGCGTACTTTTATGGGAAGAGTTGCCCGTGCCAAAAAAGGATTACATCAGGGTGGCGGTAAAATTCCGATAGGCTACACATATAACGGCAGTACATTGATTGTCGATCCGTATGAGGCTGAGCAGGTACGCAAGATATTTGA
>CAJOCT010000106.1:1001-6281 GCA_905236725.1 uncultured Selenomonadaceae bacterium
CTTTGAAGCGATAATTGATAAAGAACGATTTCAAACGGTTCAGAAATTGATTGTTGACAGAGCCAGACCTGAAAGTGTAACTCCTTTTAAGTCAAATCACTTACCGAAAACGCGCCGAGAAAGCCCCCTGCCTGTGGGGATGAAACGACGCGTTTTCGGTAACCAATAAATCCGTCGTGTTGCAACCTTCCCAAGACAATACCGGGGGCGATATTTTGAGAGTCAGCAAATTCTTTAACCAATTACGAAGTAAATCTACCCGAATTATGTTTTACAAAATAGTCATAGGCAGATTTGGGCAGCAAGGTGTTTTGAGCGAAATCATCGGCAGCAACGTCCCAAGATTCGCTAATCTCATCGTACACGAAATCTCGTTTTCCATGCAAAACGACATGAGCTGCTTCATGGAAAAAGCTGAACCAAAAATGATCATCATTTTTCTTATACAAACTCAACTGAATGACAACTTTATCGGCACTTAACCATCTTGTTACACCGTGAACCGGCACTTTAGGCAATTCGGGGACAAATACCAATGTAACACCACAAGACGCACAAATCTTCGTCATTTTTTCGATAAATTCTTCGGGCTCAAGTGTTGTCAAATTCCGAATGTCCTGCAACCTTTCTTTAAAACGACTTTTGTTAAACTTTTCGGGATAAATTTTTTCAGCGTCCATTTCTCCTTTGCGAAGCCAAACGGCAAGTGCATGAAAGTCAACTTCACGATTTTTAGACTTACGAAACAAAATTTCTGAATTTTTGCAAAGCCACTTTTGATTCCAAGCCTCTACACTTGCGACCCCAAAAAATACGAGTAATTGCGTGATAATCGCCACAGGATCTTTAGAGTTGTCAATCCACCCATATTTTCGCATTTTGCTTAAAGGAAACAGTTTAAGCCATTCTTTTTCAGTCGCCAATTTTTCAACTTCTGCAATTCGCGCTAAATCCAGTCGATAGTTTTTTTCAAGGTTAAGCCAGAAATTAGCCGGTACATTCAAGACATACTCGAGCTGAATAGCTGTTTCCGATGTTATTTCCGCTTTGCCCTTAATGATTTCATTGATTGTTTTTTTGGGGCGACCCATTCTATTTGCAAGTTCCGATTGGGACATTTTCTTGGATTGAATAATTTCGAGCAGAGTTTCACCGGGCGGAATAGCATAATCAGGGCAGTAAGTGTTTTTATTTTTGCTTACCATGATAATCTTCGACCTCCCAAATTTTTATATCCGTTACGTTCTTTAAATCAATACCTCCGTCTTCTAATTTCGGCACGGGGTTTTGATTTATCTTAAACAATAATCTCTGCGGGTGTATGGTATCTACAGCCCAACAATCTTTTCTCACACCGTCAACGCGATGACATCGAGGCGGTGGCAAATAACTTATTTCCGACAAATTTGCAGCTACTCTCAATTCTGATAAACGCTGAAACACTTTGACAGCTATCGGTTGTCCCCACTCCTTTATATCGGTGGCTCTTTCATTACAACACTTCCTGAGTTTACTGTTTTTAAAATCAATGTTCATAAGCTCGCCCCTGAAAAATTATTAACCCTAAGGGTTAATGTGTTTTAACTAATTTGCAGTATAAAGTCAAGAAATGCGAATAAAAAAATAATAAAGCCCCTTTACGGGGCAACTTCTCAGTGAGCTTTCTTTATTGACTTGGTCGCGCTCTACAACCAATCTTTATAAGCAGATATATCTGACAAAAAAAACTACAAAAAATGTTAAACTATGCTTTCTATAAAGCGATTTTCTGATGTATCAATTCACGCTGTTCTTCAGTCAATATAGAGTTGGCTAAAATTGAAATATTTTCGAGAAGCATACTCGTAGAAATTTGGCGAACTTGATTATCGACATCAACTTTTTTTGCTTGAGAAAAATCTAGTACATTGCGATTATAAGGGATAGCTATGTAACGATTCTCGCCGTTTCCTGTAGCTAACAGCTGATCTAGCAACAAAACTCCGTGTGAGTTTGAAAACTCAGGTTCTCTGACTAAATCGTTGTAAAACGTGAATACGCTTTCGTGCGTTAAGCCGAGAACCAGCAAATTATATTTGTGGTTATCATCAACTTTGGCAATGGCGTAGTTTTTCATCTGCTATTCCCTCCAATCTCAACAAAGTTTAAATCATGAATTATGCTTCGCATATCAATTTTATACAATTTTTGATTATATAATCTGCGTCCTTTTTAGATTCGATGATTCGTGTGGAATCTGTTGATCCGATTATATCGCCGAAGTGCATAATTGTGTCACGTTCAGATTTATAGTAATTGAAACACTTCTCAATTTGTACTTTTAGAGAATTGTCTCTGAGAGGAGCTGTAAAAAAATAATTTACACTATTGGGACTCCTATTGAATTGGTTAAATAATTTCCCTACTGTTCCACCGGCTTTTTGTATCAGATATTTAATGTGTCCTTCCAAAGCCTTAATCGCTGGAAAAGCGTACTGAGAATAGTCTTCACTTTCGGCATAATATCTTAAATTGATTACAGCTTGCATGACGAGTTTTTAATATTGTCTGGATAATCAACGGGAAAGATCGGACAAAGTTTTTCAAAGTCTGACACAATGATTTTTTGGTCAACAGTTTTTCGGTAAACATTACCGCATATATACTCAAGTTTAACATCGGTGATCTCATTTACTGCAGAAATCAATATTTGCAAAAGCAACGATACTCTACCTTGCACTAAAAGTTTACAACTACTTGAGTAAAAGCCAGTAACAGTTACTTTGTATTTACCAAGGTTGAAAACACATATCTCCTTATTTGAAAAAGTTTTACGCGAAACTTGAACATTACTATCTGCCTGTTGTATCAAAGCAATCAGTCGTTCAAAATTGGTTTTGTTAAAATTTGAGACCGTAAACCAGCTTTCTCCTTTGACAGTTATGTATTTCCCTTCCTCTAAAGCCAATCTAGCCAATTTATCGGCTTTCTCATTGTATTCATTTCCGCTATGTGCGACCACTTTTTCAAAGACCACATCTAGAACGCCGTCAAACTTTTCCACATAAAGTTTGACATACATTTCCGAAACAGGTGTTTTGGCTTTCCATTCGCCGGAAATCCATTTGGACAATCCTTCATAATCGTGATAGATTTTTATTTTTTGGTATCCGTTAGAGATAGCCCAATCCATAGCGTTTATTACACCGAAAATCTCGCCGGTTACGTTGCGATACGGTAAATACTTTGGATTATTGTTCGTCATACAAAGTTCATGGTTATTTCCGTCTTTATCTATGATCAAAACGCCACAAGAACATTTTCGCTGTTTTTCGTCATAACTTCCATCCGTAAATGCGATCAATATCCAGCTTTAATATCTTCTGAAATTCGATGTTTCCAGATATTTTCGCTTTTCAAAAAGGATTCTGCCTCCTCACGAGAACAAAAATTCTTAAACTATGCTCCCGGATAGCCTTCAACAGATTTCTTACATTCGTTCCAAGATTCAAATATTCCAATCGCACGTCCGATTTTAACGGCGTAAAATTTCACGGAAAACCACCCTTTCCAATAAAAATTATCAAAGAACACATAGATTCTGACAATGTCAAAAAATACACATTATCCGTGTCATTATATCCATGTTAATGCGACTGTCAAGAAAAAAAATAAAAAAAAAGATTTAAACGCCTAAGCTGAATAAATCCCGTTCAAAACCTATCAAGATAAAAAACAAACACAAAATTTTCCAAACCGACTTGAATCTTAAAATTAACTACTCCCATTCCCTATAGAAACGCAAAGATTATCAACTGCTTGCCTTCCCTATAGAAGCGCAAGGAATATCGCAGGTTGATTATAGGCAGTGCCGAAAAGTTTGTCAATCTTGAATTTAAAGCAAATCCAGAGCGTCTTGCTTTTCATGGGCAAAGCGACTGCGTAAAGCAAGAATGATATGTTTCGAGCCGTGACAGAAGTTGTCGGGACTGCGCCAAACTCCGGTTTCGTCAGGCGCGGCAATGTCGCACTCCGAAATAAAAAAAATTGTAAATCGCAGAAATAATTTTCTCGTCGAAAAATTTGTCGTCGATGTAACTCAAATTCGGCTGTCTGAGTTTTTTGCAAGCGATTAAAAATAAATTTTTACAGCCGGTTACGCCATTTTGAACGGCACGAGAAAAAACTACAGCCTTTAAAGCGTCAGAATGTTTTTCAAGATTAAAATTTTCCTTCCGAAGTTTTTCAGCACTCATGAGTTTATTTTATTCGCCGCCAAAACTCTGCCGTAATTCGCCAACTTTTCATCAGGATAATTTTTCAGCCAATCAACAAATTTGTCCACACTGCCGATATTCGATGCAAATTGATATTTTCCGTAAGAAATGCCGCCTAAATCTCCTGCGTTATCGGCGACGCAAGCCGAATTTCCATTCGATTCATATTTCGCCGACAACGAAGAGATTTTTTCAACGTCAATCGGCGGTTCAACAGGTTTATCGACAACGTCAGGCGTTGAATATCTGTACCAATTCGCCTTTCCGATAATCGTTTCGAGTTCGGAATAAAGATTTTTGCCGGGACAATCCGTTGACATTAAATCGCAATGACCGACAAAGTGAGCGCGGTCTGTCGATTTTTTTTTACAAAAATTGATAACAAAAAATTTTTAAAAATTGCCGCTCAAATGTATTCCGAGCGTATGACGATTTTTTTGTTAAGTGTAAATATTTTTTTCGCCGGTGTGGTGAATCACAAGCATATCTGTACAATTTCTTTCTTCGAGTGCGTACTGAAAATCAAAAGTTTTTTCAATTATTTTTGCTTGAATCATTTTTATCGCCGTCCTTTTTTTCGTTTGAAGAACCTTTCATATAACCGATTAAACCTGTGGCAATGGTCGCCACGATGTCCAAATACATAAGTCTGCCGGAGCATAAAAAAATTATTACGCTTCCGAAAACTAAAATGAGCAGAATCATAATCAATCCTGCTCCGATAATTTTATCCGTACTCCAATTTTTCATAAAATCACTCCGATAAAAAAAGCCGCTGTTGACGGCTGTGATTTTCTTGATATAATTTTCAAAGCGATTGATATTTGGCACGACCTCTGTGGAAAGGAGGAACTGCCAATGACGACGTATGAAATGTGTACTCTACTCATTCAGGCTGGACATCTTGTAATTGCGGCAAGTTCTCTAGGAAGTGTGGACAAATATTATTTAAGCCAAATTAAAATACTTGCAAAGTGAATGAAAGCTAAAAAACGACGAGCCAACTTATCATAGCGAGTAGCAA
>CAJOCT010000107.1 GCA_905236725.1 uncultured Selenomonadaceae bacterium
GGGATTTTGATTAAGCCAACGATTGACATTGTCGTCGAGCAAGTCGGGAGCCTCAACCTGCATTTTCTGATAGTAGCGATAAGGAATGTTGAGACGGCTTGCAATCTGCTGATGAGCGACTTCATTCAATCCAAAGTCCATAAACTTGCCGTCAAGCGACAAATGCACAGTCGAACCGCAGTTGTTGCTTTCCATTGCCAACGAGCGAGTGTCCGCCAAAAAGTCTTGCCTGTTGTTGCGCTGACGCTGAAGTTCGCGTCCCAATTCTTGTAAAGTTTTTCCCTGTTTCATTTAAAATTTCTCCTTTCAATCTTCCGAGTGATTGTTGTAAAACTGCAAAGCGAGAGTTCCCAATAAATTTACTCCGCCCAAAATGACGTATCCGAGAAAACTCATCATAAAAAAAACTCCTTTCAGACGAATAAAAAAAGAGTACGAGCAATCGCCCGTACTCTTCATATTTCATAGCAATAGTATGCAATTCAAATTTTTAAGTTTTGCAAGTTAAAAACGACGTTCACCGCGATAATATTCCAGAATTTCATGTCCTATCGGATAACATCTTTGTCTACTTTCAGAATCCGAAATATCTTCCACAGATTTTTGAAAAAATTTTTGAGACATTTGTCTGTCGTAATGTTCGTCATCTTCATTCAAAGTCATGATTCCCAAAATCATCATGGCACTTTGATTACCCAAGTTAGCCGCCTGTTCAAAATATTCAAATGCGGTTTTATGATTTTCCTCAACACCCCATCCGTTTAAATAACATTCGGCAAGAATGTACATAGCTTGAGAATTTTTGAGTGCCACAGCTTTTTTTATCCATTGCAAACCTTTTGGATAATCTTCCGGAATGCCATGATCATAAATGTGCAAAAAACCCAGATTACATATCGCGTCAGAAAATTCAAGTTCAGCCGCTCGCCTGTACCAATACATCGATTCGTATATGTCTTTCGCCACTCCGTCGCCGACGTATATCGAAAAATATCAATACGCATGACAAATTACATAAGTTAAATTTTTTAACATTGTTAATTTCCATTATTATTCAAAATCAAGATGTTAATATGGCAATTACAATTACGAATGCGATAAATATTACAGCACCTAAAATGATTGCAATGATACGCAAAAACTTCGATTTTATACCTAATTTCAATACAGCTAACCTTGAAACCGGAATTATTGGGAGAAATACGGTGATGATAAGATAAGGCAACGCCTCAAAAAAAAGCAATATCGCAAAAGGATATGATAAAGCCATAAAAAAATCGCTCGGGCAACCCAAAAATACACCAATAACCATAACTAAAAAAACCGCTGCTACAAAAAAACAATATAGCCGAATTTTTTCTTAGCCGAGACTTCTACCAATTCTTCCATGTTTTGAATTTGAAGATTTTTCATAAAAGTTTTCCAGTTTAAAACCGTAAGTACCAACACTGATAACGATAGACCTATTATAAGAAGCGGGAAACAATACGGATTTATTTCAGATCCACTTGCACCATTAAAAAAACGGGCAATAGGTCCGACTGTGCTGGGAACAGGAATGAGTAAATTCAATATTTCACATAAAATGAAAATAACAACGACTACTATATTTTCTGCAATAAAATCAACACCCAGTGTTGCTAAACCTTTCATATAAAAGCTCCCTCTCAGTTAATGGCATCTATTCCAAAATTCAGGCAAAGAGCTGCAAGTCCACCGCTAAATCCTGCCCCCACAGCTTTAAATTTCCACTTGTTTTTGTGACGGTAGATTTCAGCTGCGACAATAGCAGTTTCCAATGAAAAATCTTTTTCCAGTTCGTAACGTAAAATTTCGTTGCCGTCTTTATTGTCAATCAATCTTATAAAAGTATCGGATACTTAATTAAAACTTTGGAGACGTTCTCCGGCTTCATGAATTGTGATTGTAAATGAGATTTTTTCGACGAAATTCGGAATTTTATTTAAGTCAAGTTGAATTCGTTCAATATTACTCATGCCGATTGATTTATTGCCGAGATGTTTTGCGCTTTTGGAATGATGTACGGGGTTATTGTAGAAAATGAAATCGTCTTCTTGGGTGACTTTGCCGTCATTTTTCAGAAGAAAAGCTGCAGAGTCCAGTTCAAAATCAAACGATCCGTGATAGTTACTTTTATTCCAGCCAAGCTCCACGATTAAAGCAGGTGTTTTTATATCCGCGCGTTGTCCTCTGCACAATCTGACAGAAGAAACTTCTTTCGATTCATTCGCTTGAGACAAACTTACCGAAGAACTTTCACGTCTGCCGGAAATTAAATTTGCTCCACATTCTGTACAAAATTTTGCTTCGTCGTCCAATACCTGAACTTTACAGTTTTTGCAAATTCTCAAATCAACTCACGCCCCAAAAGTATCTTTCATGAAGAACAGTATAGCAGTAAAAATCACTCTTTCATCTCTATCATAACCACAGATCGAAGTTTCAATCTTTTGTTCTCCTATATAAATATCCATAATAAAAAGTCCACGTTCTGTGACTGTACTCTTATCAAGATTTTTATAGCTGATAAATGCCGTGTCTTCATTATCGTTGTGAATGTAAATTCCCAAATTGGTAAAAAGACAGCCGCAGTCCGCACTTCCAAGAGTTGTGGAATCAAAAACGATCAGCGGAAATTCTGCGTTATTCAATTTTTTAACATAGCTGCTCATAGCTAAGTTAATTTTATCGGCGGTTTTTCTATCGCAATCAAGGGTGTAAAAGTAAATACATCTTAACGAGAATTTCCCGGCAATCTCCTCTACTTTACGTCGGGCAGATTTTTCAAAAATTTCATCAAGCTTTGAGAGTGCCTTTTCATGAGCGTTTTTGGAGCGCACCTGAGCTTTTTGATAATCTTTTATAAGTGCCAGACGCTTTTTTACAATGTCAAACACATCAACATCGTCGTAGCCGGATTGAACAACTTTTTCATACCATTCTCCGGCCTTATCAAAATCCCGTTCTACGGCTTTTCCCTCAAAGTAAAAATGACCAAACATAGCCATTGCGTCTACGATGCCTCTTTCTGACATTTGAGTCAAAAATTCGATAGTTGTGTTTGCTAGATTTCCTTGAGTGTCTTTCTCCAAAACAAGTGGCTCACAATAAATATTTACTACCAACGCAAACTGAGCCTTTAAATGCCCCTTAAATGCGGCTTGAAAAAAATACTTTATTTTTTCTTCAAAGGTAGTGGCACCATCGCCCAACTGAAAAAGACGTTCAGCTTCAGCATCTGCACAAACATAATCATCAATCCGACAGTACTTAGACGTTTGTGGCGGTGTAGAGACAGCCCCCACGCAGGGCGTAGTCGCCTCTGTAAAATTCAAATGAACCTCGTTTAAGAGTCGGATTAAATTTTTTAATTGCAATTCGTCGCAACCGCTAACTTCAATGGCAAAGTTTTCTTCCCCGTTTATCAAGATTTTGTCACTGCCAAACCGAATAAATTTTAAAGAAAATTCTTTTACTTCCACGTGTGATGTTGAAAAAGCCTTTTGATTCATGTTGTGAGCATAAATAGATTTATCCGTGACCAAAAAACCGTCTTCCGCACCTCCAAAAAATGTGTCATCAAAAGCAAAGATAACGTTTTCATTTTTTGCACTCTGCGCATAAGAATTGAGTGCGGAATTTATTTTTGATTGATTTTTTTCATTATCCACGTTGAAATAAATGTGGCTCATGTATCCGTATCTCTCGTTGAGAGAAGAAATATAACTTTTGAGATCAAAAGTGGAACTGACGTCAACATCAAAAACTTCGCTCGCAAGGCGTTCCAGCTTCTTTTGATACGCGAAAAAATTTAATTCGCATTTCGTACACAATTTATCATTCGGTCTGACTTTCGTACCACACATCGGACAAAATTTTATCATAATGACTTCACTTCCGCAGTAAACTTTCTATTTCTATTTTTTTTCGTCATCGTGCTCAACTACATCGGTTGGAGTTTTCTTTTTGAAAAAAATCCAAGTAAACGCCTTAACGGCTATGGTTAGCAGTGAAAATACTATTCCGCCATATGACAAAATCCCCTCATCTATAATTACCCCGATGGAGGCAATGTACAGACTCAAGAAAACTAACATCACCGTGATATTAAAACCGCCAAAAATCAGTTTATAGAAAAAAACAGCCACACTCATGCAAAAAGTGGCAATAGCTAAATCATTGATTACGTCTCCCAATCTGGGATCAATAACTTGGTATATACCTGACAACACCGTTATAACGGCACAAAAAACCGCGATTTTCAATTCTAAGGCGGCACTATTTAATTTTTCACGAATTTTGTCCATCTAAATGTACTTCCTTTAATGAAATTTTTAATGATTGGCAATGAAATTCTTATGAATCAAAGCAATCGGAATAGCAGCCCACCCCATCACGAACGCAAAAACTGCACGTCTTCCAATATAGTTGATGGTGTCCGTGTAATATTCGTCACGAAGTCCCAACAAATTGACCTTGACATAATAAACTGCCTTATCCGCAAAATACATATAACTCAAAAGAAGAATGAAAAAAATAAAGTCTCTCATAATTTTTCCTCCTTAAATCTCAACGAGTTGATTTTTTTGCTCCCATCAACTCGTCAATCGAACAACGTAAAGCATCGGCAATTTTCAAAAGTCTTTCTGCGCGAGGATTAGCCTCCCCGCTTTCCCATTTCGTTACAGCCGTGCGATTAACTCCGACTAACAACGCCAACTCCGATTGCTTCAGCTTACGTTTGTGGCGATATTTTCTTATCTGATTCATGCCTCCACCTTTTTCAAATTTTTTCGCATTGTACGTGAATTTCATTATCTTGTCAAATTATGAGTGAAAAAACTTTGCGACTTACTGCAAGAAGTATTTTCGCCTATAATTTTTGACAAGGAGTTGTTTATTATGGACATCACCGCCTATCGTTTGCGTGAAATGCGTGAAAAAATCGGGCTTTCCCAGAGAGAAGTTGCCGAGCGAATCGGAGTTACTCGTGCCGCTTATAACAAGTACGAGTGCGGGGCAAGTAAACCGATTCGCCGACTTGATGAGTTGTCCGCGTTATTTGGCGTTTCGACGGACTATATTCTCGGCAAAAATGAAACTGACTTTGAAAATGCG
>CAJOCT010000108.1 GCA_905236725.1 uncultured Selenomonadaceae bacterium
GTTCGAATTCACTAATTACGAAAAAAAAGTAGATCGGAAACGATCGAAGAAAATTGAGGCGAGTGGGCGTTACCTTTTTGGTGCGCCCATTTCCTGTTTCTGGAAAGGATTAAGTTGACATTTAGGAATAAAAAAAGTTGTAGGTTCAAATCATATATTCCTCAACAACTTCCCTTCCTGTTTATCGAGTAAGATTAATTGAGCCGGTGTACGTCGTGAAAAGCTCAAAAAAACCACAGCGACCTAAAAGTTAGGAGCATGAAAAAAATTTTTTCGCAGAAGTCGGCTTGGTTGTACTTCCAACTCAAAGCTGACGGTGCGGTTGACAGTATGTCAAAAATTTTCCGAAAATTATATAGAATGATAACTTCCATAATTTTTGTACGGATTTCCAAACATTTCTTAAATTGGAAAATATTCCTAAAAGGTCTTGACAATATATATATATATACATATAATTGCTCCGCGAAAACTTTAGTTTGAGTGCGTGTAATATTATATTGATTCGGTAAATAAAAAAAATTCTCGCTGGAGAGGTCAGTGAGTTTTTTTATTTCAAAGAATAATTTTTTGTAGTCGTTGGCTCATCAAGGAGTGAAAAAAAATGAAGTTGCAGGCAAAGGCGGTAATTGCGTTTAATTTTTTTGTAGTTTTAATTTGCATTTGTATGGGATTTTTGGGGTATAAAAGTGCCAAAAGCGGACTTGATACAGCTTTGCAAAGAACGGCTCGTTCAAATATAAATTTAATTATCGAGGTAATGGAATATCATTATCCCGGCGATTGGAAAATTTTAAACGGACAACTTTATAAAGGCGAAACTTTGATTAACAACAACGACGCTATTGCAGATCATCTCGGTCAAGTTTGCGAAGGACACGTAACTTTTTTTGAGGACGACACGCGAATTGCGACTACCGTTACAGAAAATGGCAGAAGGGCAGTCGGAACAAAGGCATCTGAAAAAATTATCGGCGAAGTTTTGCGCAATGGAAAATCCTACACCGGTCACGCGGAAGTTATCGGCGAAGATTACGACAGTGCATATGTTCCGATAAAAACAGACGGCGGTGAGACGATTGGAATGATTTTTGTCGGACTGCCTGCAAAGTCTCTCAACGACGTTGCGAACGAATTGATTGTTTCGATTTTAACGGCAATGGTGGTGATTATTGTTGTAATCGGCACTTTGTCGTGGATAATTATCGGCAGACAGATGAGAAAATTAACGTATGTTTCCGATGCTATGGAAGAAGTTGCCCATGGAAATTTGTCAATTCAAGATTTGGAAATCAGTGCCGATGATGAAATTGGAATTTTGTCAAAAGATGTCAATGAAATGAAAGAAAAGTTGCGCAGACTTTTGAAAAATGTTTTGGAATCCTGCGAAACAGTTGCGGCATCAAGTGAAGAATTAACTGCACAAGCCGACCAAACTTCACAGTCAATAAATCACGTTGCAGAAAATACTGTGGCAATGGCGGAGTATGCGTCAAAACAATCAGACACAGTTGAAGAACTTCAAGGCGTGGTGGATGAAATGAGTGCGAAGATGGTCGACCTTCACGAAAGTGCTCAAAAAATGGACGAAGTTGCAAGGACAAGTCAAGAAAAAGCAGTCGAGGGCAAAAAGAAAGTCGACTTTGCGATTAAACAAATTAAGATGATTGAAAATCAAGTCAATAAATCTGCTCAAGTTGTCGACGCATTGGGACAACGTTCAAAAGAAATCGGAAATATTATCGATGCAATCTCGGCAATCGCCGAGCAGACGAATTTATTGGCGTTAAATGCGGCGATAGAGGCGGCACGTGCAGGCGAACATGGAAAAGGTTTTGCGGTCGTTGCCGATGAAGTCAGAAAACTTGCCGAACAATCAGCAGACGCGGCGAAAAATATTTCTGAACTGATAAAACAAATTCAAGGTGATACAGAATCTGCCGTTGAGGAAATGCGTATCGGCAATGCCGGAGTCAAAGAAGGTTCGGAATCGGTTTTGGCGACCGGCGAAGCATTTCAAAGTATTGAGGAACAAGTTTATACGCTTAATGAAAATGTTCGTCGCTCCATTCAACATATCGACGCGGTAAATTCGACAAGCCACGCAATTTTGAGCGCGATTGAGTCTGTGCAAAAAAATAGTCAAAAATCTGCTGAAGATGCACAAAATATTTCGGCATCAACTGAACAACAGGCGGCTACCATGCATGAAATGGCAAATGCAAGCAATCAACTTGCAGTTCTCGCTCAAAATTTGCAAAATGAAGTCAATAAATTTAAAGTTTGAGAAAAAATTTTTTTAGGAGGAATTTTTTTGCAACGGTACATTTTCAACAAAAAAAATTTTCCCAAAATAATTTTAGCAATAATCGCGGCAGTATCAATTTTTTCAATTTCGCTCACCTGTTTCATAGTTTCCCAAGTAATTTCGCGGCACGACGAAGAAATGATAAAAGTAATCGCGTCTGACGTACAAGACGACATCAGAGGCGAACTTTTAAAAAATGTTGCAATCGCGCAGTCAATGGCGAACGATTTATTTTTGCATGAAAATTTGCGAACGGAAAAAAATCGAACGACTGAAGAGCAAACCCGATTGATGAAAAGATATTTAACTTTAATGCGCGACAGAGTTAAATGCTCCAGTGCTTTTTTGGCTTCGGAGTATTCAAAAAATTATTGGCAAGCAACAGGTTTGGTAAAAAAATTGGATTTGGAAAATGATCCGCACGACGTTTGGTATAAAAATATTTTGAATGAAGATGTGGATTATTTATTAAATGTTGATACAGACGAAGCAGATAATATGTCGCTGGGAATTTTTGTAAATACTCGAATAAAAGATTATGACGGCGATTTATTGGGAATTTGCGGCGTCGGCGTAAAAATGAAAACTTTGCAAAAAATTATTGAAAATGATGAGCTGAATTACAAAATAAAAATAAATTTGGTTGACCGAAAAGGCATTGTTCAACTCGATACCGATTCTGAAAAAATTGAAAATTCATCGCTCGAAAATTTAATTTCTTATCAGAAAACAGATCAGATGATTTTAAATAAAATTGACGGGAAATATGTAGTTACAAAATATATGCCGCTTTTTGATTGGTATTTGGTAATTCAGCGCGATGCAGATAATATTCAAAGCGCATTTTCAAACGTAATTTTTTATATGTCAATCGGATTTTTAATTGCACTCGCCGCACTTTTAATTTTTGTAAAAATTTTCTTGAGAAAAAATCATGAAGAAGTTGAGGAATCTGCAAAAAAACATGGAATCGCAAGCCATGCCGGACTTTATATTTCGATGCACTTGATTGATAAAAAAAATAATTTGGTTCACGAATTGAGCAGAGACCCGAACATAAATTTATTTTTTATGCGTGACGGCGATGAAGCTGAAGAAAAATTAAAAAATGCAGTCGAAGAAATGACTGCGGAAGAAAATTTACAAGAAATGTTGGAATTTATAAATTTTGAAACTTTGTCCGCGCGAATGAAAAATAAAAATGCGATTCACACAGAATTTTTGAGCAAAAATTATGGTTGGTGCAAGGCGTATTTTATGTTGGTCGATGAAAATCAGACAGTTTTTGCGATTGAGTTAATTGACGAAGAAAAACGCCGCGAAGAACATTTGCAAAATTTGGCGGATACGGATGCAATGACAGGTTTAAAAAATCGCGGAAGCGGAGAAAAAACTGTAACAAATTTAATTTCTCAAGGTCAAGCAGGAATGTTTTGTCTTCTCGACGCGGATAAATTTAAATCAATCAATGATAATTTCGGTCACGATGTCGGCGACAAAGTTATAAAAGCGATTGCGGAATGTTTGAAAAAAAATTTTAGAAATTCAGATGTGATAATGAGGTTGGGCGGAGATGAATTTGCGGTTTATGCAGTCGGAATTACAACTGAAGAGCGAGGAAAAACCGTAATCGAAAGATTTTTTGAAATGATAAATAAAATTGAAATTCCCGAACTTCGAGAGAGAAAAATTACAATAAGTTTGGGCGCGGCATTTTTTAATTCTGAAGACGACACAAATTTTTTAGAAATTTATAAACGTGCGGACAAATCTGCTTATGAAAGCAAAAAAACTTTAGGAAATTGCGTAACATTTTACAAATAAAAAAAAATTTTTAAAATCTCGGCGAAAGTCGGGATTTTTTTTATTTTGCAGAAAAAAATTTAGAAAAAATTTTTTCCAAAATTGGTCGGAAGTCAAAATTTGCCTTGAAAAATAAAAAATGGCGTCAGTATGCGGTTTATAAATTTTGCGAAAAAGACTTTTTGTACGGATTAAAGTCAATAAAAAACTTTTTGTACGGATTAAATTATTGAGCCGGTCGGAAATTTGATTTTCGAGATAGTGACTTCGGCGAAAAATTTTTGCAGGTCGGCTCGAAAGTTTTGGATTTTGCTTTGAAATTCTTCTTTTACACGCGAATTTTCGTTAAATGACTTCCCCATAAAATTCTCGCTCCCCAATATACGCACTATCTTTTTAATTTCTTCGCCAATTCCTCGATGCGTTCAAAGGAAAGTTTAGTCGCCTTCTGAACTTGTTCAAACTCCATTCCCATATTAAGCAAATTTAAAGCAACAGATTCAACGCCTTTCTCGTGACCATCATCAAAACGAGCTTGCAAAGCAAGGTCTTTATCCCATTCCAACGCTAACATATTAAATACCTCCTCCGAATGTTCTTCCAAATATCCTTTCATAATTCCGTTTTCAATGCAGAATTTAACGGCATTGCTTATAGCTTGACGGCGTGGCAATCCGTCTGTTATTCCTTCTTTTACTTTGCCGACAAGTGTACTGTAATCATTGAGATAACCACATTTTGCCAACAATGGCTGATTCAATCCGCAGTTAATGTTGTATGCCTTCACTATCAATTCCAAAGCAGAATTATCATCACCAAAAGCCTCCGACAATTTCATAACTTTTTCCAACGGCTCGTCCTCATCGCCGTTATAAAGTACAAAAAATTTAGGCAGGAAATTTTATCAGTGACTTTCTATATATTTTTCGCTTATCCTTCACCAATTTATTCAGTAACTCGGCAACATATGACAGACAGCGAAACGGCATATTTTCGTTTACGCTTGGCTGGTGTAAAAAATGATTTTCTATCGTACACGAAATATCGTTTTTTTGGTCGTCAAAAAATATTCCTTCCAACGTGTTGATGTCCAAGTTGTCCACGTCTTCATATTTTGTCCCCAAAATCGCATTGCACAAAGATAACAATCTTACAGGCTCATTAAAATATGAACAAAAAACTGTGTCCCGATATTTTTTATTCCCGCCTTTCCCCGACATTTGTGCATATCTCTTTTTCTTAGCTAATTTCCACTGAAATTCCTCGTTACAAAAATATTTCACCAAAAAGCGCCGAGAAGCCCCCGCCTTTAGCCGTGGGGTAGTGGACACAAACTCATTTTCGACTTAAAAACTTCCGATAATTCTATCATTTTTGAAAATTGGTTGCACAAAAATTTTTTTAAAAGTAAATTGTTCGTTCAGGATATTTTTGCCAACGGCAGGTTCAATGAGCGACGCGAATAGCAATTTTCTACAAAATTTTTTTGCTCATAAATGGCGTCAATATCAGAGAAAATGAGCGTTTCACGCAGTGAAATGCATAAGTGAACATCTCAAAAACGCGCCGATAGAGACGCTGAAAAAGTTGCGGTAAGTTTCCTACCTATGAACCCAATTCGGACGCTGTACGGGCGAATATGAGCGTTTAAACAGGCAATAAATTTGTGGTGGCAGTGAAAAAAGTTTATGGCGATGTTCCATTTCAGAATCAAATCTGATAAAAAACCTGACGGCACTAAAGTTTCCGCTTTCAAACACGTTGAATATATTCGCAGAGAAGGCAACTTTGCCGAAGTTGAAAACTGGGAACAAAAAAATAAATTTGTCAGTAATTTTATTTTTTCCGCTGTCACCATAAATTAAAAGATTTGATCCACTGGAATTTATAGAATCGTTTCCTGCTCCGGCTTTGATTGTTGAATTTTTTAAAACGGCATTAATATTATCATTACCATTTCCACCTTCTATAACAGAACCGCCTTGAGTATTTCTAACTTCAATTTTATCGTTACCTTCACCACCATTTATATTGCTTCTACTCCCAAAATCTATAATAGTATCATTACCTGTACCGCCAATAATTTTATTATTGCGTTTAGTACTTTTAATCGAATCATTACCAGCTCCACCATCTATTGTTACACTTTCTCCTTTATTATCAATAGTATCTTCTTCTGTGCCACCATCAATGTAAGAGTAACTACTGGAATTCTCAATAGAATCACTGTCCGCACCACCATAAATTGTAACATTTTTATCACTAATAACACGGATGGTATCTTTACCTGCATCACCCAAAATTTTAATGGAGTTTTCGTTACTGTAAATATTATCGTTACCGTCTCCACCATTGATTGTTACATTCTTGGCATAATTTCTAATGTAGTCATTTCCATTCCCGCCGTCAATCACTGACAAGCTGGCATTATTCTGTAAATCATCATTACCATTCTCGCCATTTATTATGACTTTGGAACTAAAATTTTGAACGGTGTCATTACCTTCACCAGCATTAATGGTTGCATTTTCTTCATTACCTGTAGAATATGCAGGATTTTTAATTAAATCGTCTCCTGAACCACCAAAAATGGAAACATTCTTACCGTAATTAGTAATATTGTCGTTACCTTCACCAACACTAATTATTGCCCCAGAATTATCATTGGAAATTACGTCGTTACCACTACC
>CAJOCT010000109.1 GCA_905236725.1 uncultured Selenomonadaceae bacterium
GACGCTCGCGCCACATTCAACTGTCCAATCATTCCTAAAATCAGGCGTTTGCTCTCCTCATTCAAGCCATTAAATCCGTTAAGTAAATTTTTCTGCTCATTTGAAAGTGAAATTTTATTCGCACTTTTCCTACCGAGCAAATAATCTGCCGATACATTAAAATAATCTGCAATTTTATTGAGCGTGTCATAATTAGGCGCAGAATTACCTTTCTCCCAACTTCCTACAGTTTGCTGAGCAACTCCAATAACTTTTGCAAATTCGGCTTGCGTAATATCTTTTTCAAACCGCAATTTCTTCAATCTGGTTGCGAACATCATAATCACTTCCTTTCGCTTGGAATTATACAAAAAATTTTGGTAAATGAAAAGAAAAAAAATTGGTTAGACGCCTTGACTTTTACAAATAAAATCGGTAAAATACCATAAAATTTGGTAGAAAACAGGAGGTGTAATGTTTGAAAAGGCAAGCGTTGATTAACTACAGAGGACGCAGGTCGCAAGCTGAAATGGCGGAAATGTACGGCGTTTCTCAACAACTCTGGTCGTGTTGGGAGAACGGAAACTCTACACCTCTGCCGTATTTGATGAAAAAATTAGAAGATGATACTGGCATTCCTATGGAGGAAATTTTTTTTGACGTTTTTCACCAAGAAAAGCAGTTAAAATGAAAAAAAATCGGTTAAAATTTTTCGCAAAAAAATATCCACTCGGACGGCGGACAGATTTTAAACGTATGGAGGAATGAAATTGAACGAATTTAACGAGGAACTCGTGAAATTTATCGAGGAGACTGTCAAAAAATCAGTCGATAAACACACGGCGGAAGTTATCGAAGAGACAGTTAAAAAGGTACTCGGCAAATACTGCGCGGAAACCAACAATCAGATTGAACTTTTGACGACGGCGATAAATACGCTGATGAGTGTCTTAATCAATACCAGATTTCCGAACACGGAAGAGTTGAAAGCCGTTATGGATAAAGCACTCGAAGATAAGGTCGCGGAAATCAGAGCCAAAAATTTCGGCGAAAAAGTTGAAGAGCCGGAAAGTTAATTTTCATTTAATGCGGCGTGGTAACGCTTGAGAACTTCGACACAAACATAAACGCTGGATTTTTGGAAAGCGTCAACCAAATTTGATTTTTTACTGTCGATTTCGCCTTGCGGATTTTCTTTTTTCAGAGCGTCGAGGACATCGCGGCAGATTTTATCAAAATCAACGTCTTTCATAAAAAAACACCTCCGCCAGTATTATAAACCAACGAAGGCAAATTTGAAACTTTTCCTTAAATCGTCGTGACCTGCAGATTGTGATTTCCGAATTGATTATTGACGACGGCACTGTTTTTCTGAGTTTCATCTACAGCCAAGAGAATTTGACCATTCTGCGATTCGTAATTTGAAATGTACTGCTCAACCAGCAATTCCAATTCAGCAGCCATTGAACGTCGATTTTTTTTGGAAATCACTACAAATTTTTCGTAATTCTGCCAGTCCAATCTCATCGTGAAAGCCTTCTTGTTGGTAGCCATTCCGCGTTCCTCCTTTGATAAATACCAATATGATACCAAGATTATACAAAAAAGAATCATCAAAATCAAGGAGTGCTTATTGACAATTTTCACTATTTAAGGTATCTTATTGGATATATTTGATACCTTAGGCAACCAAATAGATACAACGAGGTGAGAGAATGAACGCAGAATTTAAGAAACCGAAAAATGTTTTTTCGATAAGAATACCACCTGCCGTAAATGAAAAATTGGTTGAGCGTGCTGAAACGATAGGCATTTCCAAAAACGCAGTAATTTTAAACATTCTTCATAAAGAATTTTCGGCAGATAAAAACGAAAGGCAACAGGTGAGATAATGGCTACACGAGAGGAAATTCTGGACAAGTTGATTGACGCAAGTTTGAGTATCAGTCCGAAATCAAGCCTTGACTTTGAGATTGACGGCTCAGGTTCGTCGATTGATGAAATTAACGGCGTAATAGCAAAAATTTTGTCGGTACACGAAGGCAACCGCGAAGTTCACATTAAGGTCAAGATGTAAGGAGCGGTTAAGTTGACGGATACAAAAAAAGACAGCGTGACATCTGCCGAACTGTCAATGTTAAATCGAATTGAGCGCGATTTGGTGCAAATTTACATCGCGATTTTAGAAATCCAGAAAGCTAACGCGGTCGCTACACGCTGATTATCTCATTCGTCGCGTTAATCGTTGCGTTGATACGCTAATCTCATTCCAAAATTTTCGGAGATTTATCACACAAAGGAGCAGTTAAGTTGACGGACATAAGTTTAGAGGGCTTGGAAAGGCTGATTGAAAAAGCTCGTGAACTCAAAAAACTTTTGCAAGAAAATCCTGAAATTCTTGAATATATGCGTCTTGCAGAAAAATTTTCTGACACGGTGATTTTGCCGATACCGACCGACAGACTTATTCGCGCCGGTGAGGCGGCGAAAATTTTGGGCGTTAATCCTGCGAAAATTTCAGAATACGCGGACAAAAAAATTTTGACGAAATTGTACGTTGACGGCTCAAGCCACAGTAAATTTTGGCTCAGCGAAGTCAAAGCCGTCGCCAAAAAACTCTGCGAAAGGTAGGCAGAAAAATGGATTTTATGAAAATGCTTGAGGAATACAAGAAATTTGCCAATCTCAGCAATGAAGAAAAAGCCGCGCAAACGGTCGAACAGTTTTTCGCAATGAAGGCTTCTGAAATAGAGACATCGCGGCGGCTTTATCAGCTGAGTTTTATGTTCGACAGTCTTTGCAAAATGCTTGTGGACAAAGGCTTGATTGAAAAAGCTGAATTTGATTCTGCAATGGAAGCCGCAGACGCGAAAGCCAAAGAAAAATTCGACCAAGACCTCGCCAAAGCGAAGGAAGAGGCGAAATCTGAAATTTTAGCCGAATTGGAGAAAACGGAATGACGGATTTAATCAAGGCGGAAAACAATTTGCCGACAAATTTGGAGCAGTTGACGGTTGAAATCAAATTTTACGTCAATCAGTGGGGACAAAACACAATCGAAATCGGCAAGCGGTTAATCGCGGCGAAAAAAATTGTTGCTCACGGCGATTGGAGCAAATGGCTTGAAGATAATTTTCAGCTTAAAAAAAGTTCGGCGGCAAATTTTATGAAATGTGCCGAGCGTTTTGGAAATTTCCAGACATCTGGAAATTTAAATTCTTCGCAGATGGTAGAACTTCTCGCACTTCCGGCGGAAGAAACAGAAAAATTCATCGCGGAAAAAGCGGCTGAAGGAAATCCTGTCGAGGATATGACGGTTAAAAAACTCCGCGCCGAAGTTGCCGCAAAAAATGAGGAATTATCGAAGAAAAAATCCGAAGTCGAAGATTTATTTTCACAGGTCAAGCAAGCGCAAAAAGAAAAATCGGACATTCAAGAAGACTTCGGGCGACTTCAAGCAAAATTTAAGGCGAGCGAAGATTTGACGCACAAATACCACATTGAACGCGACGAACTTCAACGACAGCTTGAAAACCAAAAGCCGCAGGTTGTTGAAAAAATTATTGAAAAATTTCCTGACGACTATGCGGAAACGAAATCGGAATTAACGAACGCACTTTCCAAAGTCGATGACCTTCAAACTCAACTCGACAAGGCAATAAAAAATGTTGAGAAATTGAAAAAGACAACCGAGCGACTGGAGCGCAAGCAGTACACTTTACAAGAAAAATTGCCTGCCGACGCTTGCAAACTTTTTCAAGCCGACATTCGAGACGGATTACCGCAAATTTCCGATGAAAGCGTGGATTTCATAATCACGGACCCGCCTTACTCGCGCGAATATATTCCGCTTTACGGCGAATTGTCGAAAGTGGCGGCGCGAGTTTTGAAAGACGGCGGCTCACTCGTCTGTATGGTCGGACAATCTTATCTGCCGGAAATCGTCGCGGAACTTTCCAAGTCGATGAATTATCACTGGTGTATGTGTTATCTGACTTTCGGCGCGTCGCCGCAACTTTGGCAAAAGCGGACGAATACTTTTTGGAAACCGCTCCTGTGGTTCGTCAAAGGCAAATACACCGGCGATTGGAACGGCAATGACGTTATGCAAAGTACGGGCAATGACAAAAAATTTCATCAGTGGGGACAATCAATCGGCGGAATGAAAGACATTGTCGAGCGGCTCACAAATCCGAATGATGTGGTTTTAGATCCGTTTTTAGGCGGCGGAACGACAGGAGTTACGGCGATTCTGAGCGGCAGAAAATTCATCGGCGCGGATATTGAGCAAAAATGTTTGGACACGACGCTTGAACGCGTGAAGGAGAGTTATGGAAGTTCGGAACGAAAGAACGGGCTGGCGTGACGAAGGAATATCTCGGCGGCACAGACTTTGGGGCGTGACGTGTGCGGCAACCGACATTGATTTTTTACTCGTCGAGTACAACTACAACACGCCGCGAGCAATCGTCGAATACAAAAACGAACACGCGCCGCCGCAAAAGTTGAGTGCATCGCAATATCAAGTTTTGAGGAAACTCGGAGACCGCGCACAAATTCCTGTGATTGCCGCCAGATACGCAAGCGATTTTTCAAGATTTCACGTCGTGCCGGTCAATCAAAACGCGAATGAATTTTTGCCGAAAAGACTTGAGCTGACGGAAAGTGAGTTTGTCGCCTTGCTCTATCGAATACGCGACGTGAATTTGGTATCTTCGGACGTTTTGGACGCAATTAACGGCACAGGAATAAAAAATAATCCTGAGCAGTTGACGCTCGGATTTTAGGAGATGATTTTCAAAAAAATGTGGATTAAAACACAAGACGGTGATTTGCTCAACAGCGACAAGGTTTATCGGTTTTACGCTGAGGACAACAAAATTTTTGCTCAGATTGAAGCCGGTGACCGTTGGTCGGATTGGACGCTCGGAAAGTATAAAACGGCGGCAAGAGCAAAAGCGGCTTTAAACGCTATTTTTGCGGCTCTGCATCACGGCAGAAAAACTTTTGAAATGCCGCCGGAGGAGGAAGAATAATGAACAAAATTTTTATCAGTGGAAATTTGACGCGAGACCCGGAAGTCCGTTACACGCAGAACGGCAAAGCGGTCGCCAAAATGGGCATTGCTGTAAAACGAATTTACAGCAAGGAAAACGAAGTTGATTTTTTCAATATGACGGCGTGGGAGAAAATCGCCGAATTTTGCGGAAAATATCTTACGAAAGGCTCGCGAGTGTTGGTTGAAGGTCGCTTACAGACTTACAGCTACGAAGGCAAGGACGGCGTTAAGCGTTCCGGCGTTGAAATTTGGATTGACAATATCGAGTTTGCAGGTAGAAAGTCGGAGAAAAAAGCCGATGAGCCGCAAGACGAGTTTGACGGCGAGCCTGTCGATGACGACGATATGCCGTTTTGAGAATTATTCTACCGAGTAGAATTAAAGGAGTGAAAATTTTGGAATTTGAAGACACTCTCCGCGAACTTGACGAGATGATTGATGATTTTGAATCTGTTAAAAATCCTGATGTGGAAGAACAGGTAAGGAATCTCCTTGTTGAAAAAGCTCGTGAGTTAATCGAAGTCGCCGACAACGAAGATTTTGACGAAGATGATGAAGACGGCGGAATCGCGCACGCCTGTATCAGAACGGCGCAGATTAAAAGTATCGACTTTTCCGAAGACGGTGTGACCACAGTCAATATGCGTAGCGGCGAGCCGCTTATTTTTAAAGATGTTTTTGAGATAATGTTTATCGGCGATAATTCTAAGGAGTGATTATTTTGGATAACATAAAAAACAGCGTTCAGTTGCTTGCAGAGTTGCAAACTTTACTGGACGTCAGAAAAAATTTTGTGAACGGCACTGAAATCAACAAAATTATTGCCGACACTGCGGAAGAATTTGTGGCGGCACTCAACACAGAAATTTCCGACGATGAAAAACCGAAATCTGAAATGCCTTGCAACTGCATTCAAAAAAATTCTTTTCAGAGCGTCATCAGACGTGTGGCAAAACACATTGAAGAAAATTTGAGCAATGGAAAAGACTTGGCGGCGATTGTGATTGTTCCGCTTGCCGACCTGCCGCCGATGTTTTAAGCGTATTCCTTCACTCATTTATAAAAATCCTCTCTGTCGCGTTTGACAGACAGCCGCCGAGAGTTGGATAGCTCCTAATTAACATTAAATTTGGCGGCTTTAGTGAGACGCGATATTTATAAACAGAAGTCTAATATCAGAGATTATCCTCAAGCAAAACGCACTTACTGCTGAAATCCCAAAAAAGCTCGCACTGCGCAGCTGTGTTGTATACAAGATTATCTGCGCCTGATGACTTGATAAATATTCGGTTTAGAGTGATATATACACTCACCGAAAGGCAAACAAGCAAAGGAGAGGATAAAAAATGAGCGACAGCAAGGCAAAATATTTTGTACACCGCTACGCAGACTGGAGTGAGGACAAGCCGGGACAGTACTACCAAGATTATCTTGGAATCGAAGCAACCTTTGAAAATCTTGATGAGGCAATCGAGTACGCCAAGTGGATGTACAACACGACAATCGGCTACCTTTTCAAGGTCAAAGATGATGATTGCTACTACGACAACGGCAAAAACAAAGTTCTCTACGACCCGACACAGGCATTTGCAAATTGGTACTAAGCCCACCTGATGAGAGCTGAACGGTAATCAGCCGAAACCCGCCGAAAGGCGGGTTGTGGGAAACCACAAATAAATTTTGGTTCTTTCAAAATTAAATCCTCTGCGGATTGTCACTTCTGCCGACTAAAAATTTCACAGAAAGGAAATCAAAAATGAATGATGACAAAATCAAAATTGAAAAAGTTGGCACAACGTTGCTAATTTTTGTCAAAGGTATCGTCGGTGACGGCACAAAAGAAAATCCTGCAAAAGACGTTACACGGTTTTACACGCCCTCAGGAAATTTTGTTGGAGAAATTTTAGGTACTACCGGCTGTAATCATATTGACGGCACTATCAGAAACTTTTTCTGCAAGAATTAAATGACACAGGGCTATCCAAAATTTATGGCTTTAATCACATAAATCCACCACCTTTCAATATCTCTGCGGGTTGTCACTCCTGCCGACCAAATAATCAAGCGACACGTTGAAAAAATCAGTGCCACACCAACGGAAATGGGAGCTTCAATTTCTCCATATTCGTAACGCTGATAATTGCGAGAAGAAACGCCTAAGTCTTTGGCTAACGCAATTTGTGACAGATTTTTGCCTTGCCTTAACTCTTTTAAGCGTTCAGGAAAATTCATAAAAATCCCTCCCAAAAAATTATTAGTACCTATTGACAATGACAAATCTGTCGTATATAATCCGCAACATAACGACGACAGAAATGACGTAGTTAAATAACGAAGGAGATGAGGTGAGATGAAAAACCAAACTTTGATAGCGGCACGGCAACATTCAGGTAAAACTCAAAAACAAGTTGCCGACGAAGTAAAACTCCATATTCGTATGTATCAAAGATACGAAACGGGCGTAGGCTCCAATACGATTCAAACGGCAATCAGAATCGCAAAATCGCTCGGCACAACAGTCGAAAAGTTGTGGAGTACAAGCACAGTTTAACACAAAAGTAAATTTTTTGGGAGAGGGTTTTATGAAAAATGTTGAGGATTTCAAAGCCAGCGAATTTGAACCGATTTTCTTGGCAAGAATCA
>CAJOCT010000110.1 GCA_905236725.1 uncultured Selenomonadaceae bacterium
CGCCAACATTTGAGCGTGAGCGATTGAGCCTTCAATATCTTCGCGATACATTCTTTTGTCAAAATTTATCGACGCTTGAAATTCGTTAATCATTTCGTCAGTCGATTTTTCAAAACGTCCGCCCCAAAGTTTTTCACTCATTTTTTACTCACCAATGCGCGGACTTTGAGCGGCAGACCGAATAAGTTGATAAATCCTGTTGCGTCCGCCTGATTGTAAACGTCGTCATGCTCAAAGGTCACGAATTCTTGGCTGTAAAGCGAATTGGGAGACTTGGAGCCGGCGGAAATAATATTTCCCTTGTAAAGTTTCAATTTAATCGTGCCGGTGACAGTTTCTTGCGTCGCGTCAACAAATGCCGCCAACGCCTCGCGAAGTTGACAGAACCACATTCCGTCATAAACCAACTCGCCGTATTTAATTCCGACGTGCTGTTTAAAATGGAAAGTTGCGCGGTCAAGGCAGAGATATTCAAGTTCGCGATGAGCATAATATAAAATCGAGCCTGCGGGATTTTCATAAACGCCGCGACTCTTCATTCCGACCAAACGATTTTCGCAAATGTCGACAATGCCGATTCCGTTCCTTGCGCCGATTTCATTTAATTCGGTGACGAGTTCGACGGAATTTTTTTTCACGCCGTTAATTGCAACGGGAATACCTTTTTCAAAATCGATCGTAACTTCTTCAGGTTTGTCGGGAGCGTCTTCGGGAGCTTTTGAAATTAAAAACATCGAATTATGCGGCGCATTCCAGGGGTCTTCGAGGTCAGAGCCTTCGTGCGAAAGATGCCAAATATTTCTGTCCATGCTGTATTTTTTGTTATCGGTGGGAATTTCGATATTGTGAGCCGCCGCATATTTAATTTCAGATTCGCGGGAGTCGAGGTCCCATTCGCGCCAAGGAGCAATAATTTTCAATTCAGGGGCAAGAGCTTTGACGGTGAGTTCAAAACGCACTTGATCGTTGCCCTTACCCGTCGCGCCGTGAGCAATCGCCTCCGCACCTTCAGCCTTCGCAATTTCGACGAGTTTTTTCGCGATAATCGGACGCGCAAAACTTGTGCCGAGCAAATATTTTTCTTCGTAAACCGCGCCGGCTTTGAGTGTGGGGAAAATATAATTTTCGATAAAATCTTTCGTCAAATCTTCGATGAAAACTTTTGACGCACCGGAACGCAAGGCCTTATCGTGAACAGCGTTGAGTTCGTCGCCTTGACCGACGTCCGCACAAACCGCGATGACTTCGCAACCGTAATTTTCCTTCAGCCAAGGAATAATTACGGACGTATCGAGTCCGCCCGAGTAAGCCAGAACAACTTTAGAAATTTTTTCTTTTGCCATAAAAAATACCTCCCAGATTTAATCTGTAAACTATAACAAAAAAATTTTTTCGCGTCAATTTAAAAGCAAGCCTGCGGGGTTTTTAACTTGAAGGAGCAGTTTAAATGTGATAATATAAAAAAAATTTTTTTCAGAGACTTGGGGGAGGTTTCTGATGGGCAATTCCATAAAAAAACCGATGATCGGGACGATTTGCGGCGCGATTTTCGTGGCGTTTATGGCTTTTCTGATTATCGTGCGCCAAGTGATTTTAGAAGATTATCGAAATATAATTGAAACCAACGACAAAAAATTTGCCGAAGTCCTGTCTCAAAATATAAATTACAACTTGAATCGGTGTTTTGATTTTGGAAGCAGAGTGGCAAATTATCCCGGTTTCTTGCATGCAACCCCTGAATTTCAGAAAAATATTTTGAGATATTCCCTTGAAAAAGAGCCGGTCTATGAATTTTTGGCGGTTGTCGATAAGGACGGCAAGCCGATTATTTACACCGGCGAAAATTTTGCCGATGTGGACAAAAATATTTATGAGTGGTTCAAGGTAATGCGCCGAGATGCAAAACCTGACATAAGTCCCGCGTATTATTCGGAAAAAACTCAAAATTTGGTTATGACTTTTGTTCAGAGCATTTCGGAAAACGACGAGATAAAAGCAGCTGTCGTCGGCGATATAGATTTGGACAGCCTGCGCGATTTAATTCACGACTTCAACAAAAATAATTCTTGTCGGGCTTACCTTATCGACAAAAACGGCACGGCGATTGCTCAACCTGAAGACGGCGGAAAAATTTACAATTATCGCTCAATGGCTTATTCAACCGTTGCGAAAGACGAAGAAGGAAAGGTCGAGTTCAATCGAAAAGGACATTTAAAACTTCGTGAATCAAGTTTCATGGCTCCGCAAGGTTTGACAAATGCAATTCGCGCGGCAATGAAAGGCGAGAGCGGAGACGATTTTTTCGTCGATGACAGGCAACGCAGATATTTTTGTTGCTTTCAGCCGATAAAATTGCCGATGGTGCAGACAAGTTGGGCATTGGTTATCGTTCACCCGACAAGCGAAATGATTGACGCACTGGACAAAATTATTTATCGCGCAATGTTCGGCGGAGTTGTCATAATCACGTTGATTGCCTTCGCGATGTTCAAATTTGCGGAAAAAATTACCGCGCCGATTTTGGAAATGGCGGCAATGGCAACTCGTGTCCGCAACGGCGATCTTTCGGGACAACTGAACATTCAAGAAAAAAACGAACTCGGCGAGCTTGCAAATAATATAAATCATATGATTCGGGCAATTCGCGCCAATCAAGAAAAATCCGCCGAATCAGAAAAACGGCTGAAAATTACCGCCAATTACGACGCTTTGACCGGTCTGCCGAACAGAAATCATTTTTTAATTCGCATAAGAAAAATTATCGACAGATCCGTGCAAGCCAGATTTTACGGCGCGTTGCTTTTTGTCGATGCGGATAAATTTAAATCGGTCAACGACACTTACGGGCATGCGGTCGGCGACGGGCTTTTAATCGAGTTCGGAAAAAGAATTGTCGATACCGTCGGCAACAAAGAGGCGGCCTGTCGTTACGGCGGCGACGAGTTTTTGATTTTTTTGATGGGTTACAACAAAGAAGACACGCGCTCCATTTGCAACACGCTTGTAAAGAAAATGCGCGAGCCGTTCAACATCGCCGGAAATAAATTTCATCTTTCCGCGAGTGTCGGAGTTGCTCTTATGCCGAAAGACGCGAAAACCCTTGACGAACTTATGGAAAAAGCCGATGCCGCGTTGTACGTTTCAAAAGGCAACGGCAGAGATCAATTTAATTTTTACGAAGAAGGAATGGTCAACGAGTCGAAAAATCTCGGCAATGATTTTTAAAAGCTCAAAAAAACAGGAGGCAAGGAAATTTTACCTTGTCTCCCGTTCTTTTTATTTTGAGAAAAAATTTATTTTTCCGCGAAGGTGATTAAATTTTCTTGAGTGAGTTTTTCGGAAGAATTAAATTCAAATTCGCCGACCGAATTATTTTCGACAAGTTGAGACAAATTATCCGCTGTGACAAAATTATTTTCCGCAAACAAATCTGAAGTCGAAGAGTTATAAGTTTTTGTCGTGAGTATAGAAATTTTCTCGCCTGCAACATCTTTCAAAGTAATTGTGCCTTTGCCGACTGTGAAAATTACATCATCGCCTGAAACTTCCGCAATGTAATCGCCTGAAGTAATATGCAGAATATCATTTGAGTTAAAGCCGGTAATTGTATCGTTGCCGTCGCCCGATGCGTATTGAATTACAGCACTGTTTGCGGAACCTTTGAGAGAAACAAAATCATTGCCCGCGCCGCCCAAAATTGTCAGGTTGTCGCCGTAATAATTCCCAATAGAATCATTACCCGCGCCGCCGTCGATTACAACGTTGTTGCCGCCGATTTCGGCGATGTTGTCATCACCGTTTTGGATTGAATCATTGCCAGCTCCGCCGTTGATTGTTGCATTGTCGCCGTAACTGTCAACAGAATCATTACCCGCGCCGCCATTGATTGAAACATTTGCGCCGACGTTATAAATATCATCATTGCCTTTGCCGCCGTCGATTACAACGTTGTTTCCGCCATTGCTGTTGTTATTGCTGTTGGAAATTGAATCATTGCCTGTGCCGCCCGTGATTGTCACGTTGTCGCCACAATTTTCTATAGAATCGTTGCCAGCACCGCCTGCGATGGTTAAATTTTTCCCGCCTTTATAGGGAGTAAAGGTACCATACTCACCAATCTCAACAGACTCATAAATGTTTCCAATGTAATCATTGCCTTTGCCGCCGTCGATTGAAACATTGTCGCCTTTATTGGAGATTGAATCGTTGCCGCCTCTGCCTGTAATCAAAACATTTTCCGCACTGTTTCCGATGGTATCGGCTTTTTGACTGCCCGCAAGAGTTACATCACCGAATTTATTATTTTCAACACTGCCGTTGCGGATTGTCCAGTCGTTAAGAATTACATCATATCCCAAGGAATCTTTGAGGTGAATTTTTGTATAACCGTCAGCAAGTGCGTCTTTGAGAAGAACAGAGCCTTTGCCGATTTTCAAAATTAAATTTTTTCCGCTCGAAACAGTCGAATAAGTGCCGCTTGTAATGTGAAGAGTGTCATTTCCACTTAAACCGACAATTGTGTCGTTGCCGTCGCCCGATGCATATTTTACAACATTGTTATTTGAAGTATTTTTCAGCGAAATTAAATCATTGCCCTTGCCGCCTTCAACGGTGGAATATACGCCGTAAATTGCGATTGTGTCGTTACCTGCGCCGCCTTTAACGGTGTTTTCATTGCTTCTTTCCGACCAGTATGCAACTTTATCAAAATCGGAATCCGCCCATTTTTCAATGTCTTTATTCGGCTCGGGGTCAAGAAGGGTTCCCTCTTCAAAACTAACCTCAACATAAGAATCGACAATATAATCGTTGCCCTTGCCGCCGTCAACCAAAGTTTGGTTTTGACTGTTTTCAATAGTATCATTGCCACTGCCTGCGGTTATCGTGCCGGCATCGCCACCCGTTTTTTTATAAGTGTATGCGTTGTCGCCGTAGCTTTCATCCATCTCAGCGCGGATATATTGGCGACCGCTCTTAATTGAATCGTCGCCCGTGCCACCGTTGATTGTTACATTTGAGCCGCTGTTGCTAACGGTGTCATTACCTGCGGCGG
>CAJOCT010000111.1:0-5051 GCA_905236725.1 uncultured Selenomonadaceae bacterium
AAACCTTATATTTTTCTTCTGCCTCTGACCACTTTGAAGGAAATCAAAGAAAAAAGCCCGTCTCAGACTATTCCGAGACAGGCTTTGTCTACAAGCTGACACCTCCCATATCGGAAGGTGCTTTTTGTTATCGACAAATCACGATCTATAGCTGACAACTCGCATGACAAATTAAGCTCTGGCAGCGCGATGTTTAGCAAAGCAATCCTTACAGTAAACAGGACGCTCATTTTTCGGCTCAAAGGGCACTTCAGTTTCTTTGCCGCACTCCGCACAAATCACGGTGAACATCTGGCGATGATCGCCGCCGTCGCGATTACGTTTGCGTTTGTCGCGGCAGTCGCGGCAGCGGGTCGGTTCGTTTTCAAAACCTTTTTCCGCGTAAAATTCCTGCTCGCCCGCGCTGAAGGTAAATTCCTTGCCGCAGTCTTTGCACACGAGTGTTTTGTCTTCAAAAGCCATCGAAAAAAACTCCTTATAAAAAATTCTTATCGCCGAACTGCAAATTCAGCACGGTGAATTATATCATTTATCTTAAAAAAATCAAGCACAGCAAGATATTTCTTTTCAAAAAGTGTGCCGATAAATTATGATTGCTGAAGCCGCGCTCACGGATGAGCGCACCTGCCCGCCTAGTGAGCGTGACGCGAACGAAGCGGGCGAGCTTTCTTTTGCTTACTTTTCTTTGGCGGCTCAATGAAAAGTAAGTTTCAACATTTTTTTCTTAAAGTCACTTGTCAAAAAATTTTCATCATGAACACAGATCAGCAAAAATAAATTACTCCGGCTTCAAAAAGTTTCTGATCTTTGTCGCCCGGGATATTTTTGCAGACATTTTCGCCGATTCTTTCGGAATGCCCCATCTTGCCAAAAATTTTTCCGTCCGCCGAAGTGATTCCCTCAATCGCCCAAGCAGAGCCGTTCGGATTGAAAGGCAAATCGTTTGTCGGCTCGCCGTCCAAGTCAACGTATTGAGTGGCAATTTGTCCCGCGTCGGAAAGTTTTTTCAGCCAATCATCACTCGCCGCAAATCTGCCCTCGCCGTGAGAAACCGCGATTGTATGAACGTCGCCGACTGAAGTATTCGCAAGCCACGGGGAAAGATTGCTTGTAACTTTCGTGCGAACGTATTGACTGACGTGCCGTCCCAAATTGTTGTGCGTCAAAGTCGGCGAATCGTTTTCGAGTTCGCGAATTTCTCCGTAAGGCAAAAGACCAAGTTTAATAAGTGCTTGAAAGCCGTTGCAAATTCCCAAAATTAAGCCGTCGCGATTTTTTAAAAGTTTCATAACTTCTTCGCTGATTCGCGGATTTCTGAACATCGCCGCAATAAATTTCCCCGAGCCGTCCGGTTCATCGCCGCCCGAAAATCCGCCGGGCAACATAATAATCTGCGAAGTTTTAATTTCTTCGACCATTGCGGAAATACTTTCTTCGACGGCCTGCGGAGTCAAATTTCTGATGACAAAAATTTTCGGATCGCCGCCCGCCTTCCGCCAAACTTTCGCGCTGTCATATTCGCAATTCGTGCCGGGGAAAACCGGAATAAAAATTTTCGGTCTGGCAATTTTAATTTTCGATTTTTTAAGAAACTCTGCCTTGTGAGAAGTACTTTTTACCTTGCCGCCTTGCCGCCTTGCCACCTTAGTGGGGAAAATTTTTTCGAGCGGTTCAATCCACGCATTTTTAATTTCGTCGAGAAAAATTTTTACGTCGTTAAATTCAACCTGCGGCGTTTGAATTGTTTCGCCGAGTTCGAGAAAATCAAGTTCAACGCCCGTCGCCGCCTCCAAAATTAAACTGCCGTAATTTTTTCTGAAGAGTTGAACGTTTTCGGAAAATTTAAAGCCGATGTCGTTGCCGATTGCCATTTTTGAAATCGCTTCGGCAATTCCGCCGACTCCGATACTTGCCGCAGAAATAATTTTTCCCGCGCAGATGTATTCGTGAACTTTCGCAAATTTTTTCTTAAGGTCCTTGAAATCGGGAATATTAAATTCGTCGCGGACACATTCGACCAAATAAACTTTACTGCCGAAATTTTTAAACTCCGGCGAAATAATTTTATCCGCATCGCACGGCGCAACCGCAAAACTTACCAAAGTCGGCGGGACGTTCAATTTTTCAAAAGTGCCGCTCATCGAATCCTTTCCGCCGATTGCCGCAACTCCGAAATTTTTCTGCGCCTTATACGCTCCCAAAAGTGCCGCGAAAGGTTTTCCCCACTTCTCGGGAATTTTTTCCAGCCGTTCAAAATATTCTTGAAAACTCAAATACGCCTTTGAAAAATCCGCTCCCGTCGCCGTCAACTTCGCAAGGCTTGAAGTTACCGCATCAACCGCGCCGTGATAAGGACTCCACTCGGAAATTTTCGCGTCGAATCCGTAAGTCATAACCGTCGCGGTTTTGGTTTCGCCGTCAACGGGAATTTTCGCCGCCATACCCTCCGCCGCCGTCAACTGATTTTTTCCGCCGAAAGGCATTAAAACTGTTGACGCGCCGACCGTCGAATCAAATCTTTCGACCAAACCTTTTTGACTGCAGACGTTCAATTTCTGCAAATTTTTCAGCCATGCATCTTTAGATTGGTAGATGGATAGATCGGTAGATGGGTAGTATTGTTTTTCAACGCTCGCAATGTGAATTTTTACGTGCTGTTTAACTCCGTTCGTGTCGAAAAATTTTCTGTCAACGGAAACAATTTTTTTGCCGCGCCAAGTCATCACAAGTTTTTTATCGTCCGTGACTTCCGCAACTTTATAAGCCTCCAAATTTTCTTCGTCCGCGAATTTTATAAAATTTTCAACGTCGGCGGGATTTAAAACGACAGCCATTCTTTCTTGAGACTCCGAAATTGCAAGTTCCGTCCCGTCCAAGCCGTCATATTTTTTTCTGACCGCGTCGAGATTTATTTTCAGACCTTCCGCAAGTTCGCCGACCGCAACCGCAACTCCGCCCGCCCCGAAGTCGTTGCAACGTTTGATGAGTTTGCTGACTTTCGGATTTCTGAAAAGGCGTTGAATTTTTCTTTCAGTCGGCGCATTGCCTTTTTGAACTTCCGCGCCGCTCTGCGTCAAAGATTTTTTCGTGTGAACTTTGCTTGAACCCGTCGCCCCGCCGATTCCGTCACGACCCGTACGCCCGCCGAGCAAAATTACAACGTCGCCCGCCGCAGGTCTTTGACGAATGACATTTTCAGCAGGAGCCGCCGCAATCACCGCGCCGATTTCCATTCTCTTCGCCAAATAACCTTCGTGATAAATTTCTTTAACTTGACCCGTCGCCAAGCCTATTTGATTTCCGTAAGAACTGTAACCTGCCGCCGCATCTCTGACAATTTTTTTCTGCGGAAGTTTGCCGGGCAGTGTTTCGGAAAGTTTTTTTCGAGGATCAGCCGCGCCGGTGATTCTCATCGCCTGATAAACATAACTTCTGCCCGAAAGCGGATCTCTTATCGCCCCGCCGAGACAAGTCGCCGCGCCGCCGAACGGCTCAATTTCCGTCGGGTGATTGTGCGTTTCATTTTTAAACATAATCAGCCAATCTTGCAAAATTCCGTCAACGTCGGCTTTAATTTTTATACTGCAAGCGTTAATTTCTTCGGACTCGTCGAGATTTTTTAAAAGCCCGTCGCGTTTCAAAATTTTTGCGGCAATCGTTCCCAAATCCATCAGTGAAATTTCTTTGTCGGGATTTTTTTCGCTCAAGTAATCTTGAAAAGTTTTTTCAAATTCAGTTTTATATTTTCCGTCGGCAAAAGTCACCTCGTCAATCGCGGTGTTAAAAGTCGTATGGCGGCAGTGGTCGGACCAGTAAGTGTCGATAACTTTCAATTCGGTGATTGTCGGAGGGCGTTTTTCTTCGTCGCGAAAATAATTTTGACAAAATTTTAAATCGTCGAAACTCATTGCAAAATTTCTGTCGGTCAAAAAATTTTTTAAATCGTCGTCGGAAAAATTGTTGAAGTCGGAAATAATTTCAACGTCGGCGGGAATTTCTGCGGAAAGTTTCAAAGTCTCGGGAAGTTCAAAACTTGCCTCGCGTGACTCAATCGCGTTAATTGAATAAGATTTTATTTTCTGAAAATCTTCGTCAGAAATATCGCCGTCCAAAAAAATAACTTGCGCGGAGTGAATTGTCGGGCGATCTTTTCCAGTGACAAGCTGAACACATTGCGCCGCCGAATCCGCACGCTGATCGAATTGCCCCGGCAGATATTCGACGGCGAAAGTTTTTTTCAAATCAATTTCACTCGGAAGTTTTTCAAAAAAATTATCTGCATTCGGCTCGCGAAAAACTATATCGCGAACTTTCAAAAAATCTTCGTCAGACAAATCCTCAATGTCATAGCGAACAAAAAGTCGGACGGAATTTAAATTTTTTATTCCAATCGTCTCGCGAAAATCTTCCAGTAAATTTTGCGCGGGAATGTTGAACCCTTCGCGCTTTTCAACAAAAATTCTTTTTACCATCTTTAAACCTCCGAACAAAAAAATTAAACTGCCGCAGTTATTATATCTGCAGAAGTCATAATTAGCAATTATTGGCAGCAATGATTTGGCGGAAAATTCGGCGGCGAAAAAAATTTTTGATTTCCTCAACGAGGACGAAAGAATTTATAATGCAATTCAGATGTCGAAAATCGGCAAGCCCGCACTTTTTGGCGAACGTCGAAGACTTGGAAAATTTTGCAGATGAAAATAATCTTCACGAAAAATTTAATCTTGCTGAAGATATTAACCGCATGACGATCGGCAGAATGCAGAAAACAATTCTTGCGCCGTTCGGTTGGGTACCGATTCAAGGCAGTCAAAAAAATTTCAAAGCAAAATATTTTCGTTCGGCTTCATGTTATGAATTTGCCGAAGATAAAGCCGAAATGGCAACTAAAGTTATTGTCTTTGAAAAATAAAATTTTGCGCAAAAAAAAAACCGTCCGCAGACAAAATCGTTTGCAGACGGTTTAATTTTTTTAGAAAACGTGTTCACAGCTTCAATGATTAGTGGTTAGTGAACAGGTTATAGAAAAAACTATTCCCTATCCACTGTCC
>CAJOCT010000111.1:5068-5584 GCA_905236725.1 uncultured Selenomonadaceae bacterium
GATAACTTTCGCCTGATAGTCAAAACATTCGTCGGCAATATCTTTGTGAAGAATCAGCAGACAAATTAAATTCGGAATCGCCATCAAGCCGTTCATCGTGTCGGAAAAATTCCAAACAACGTCCAGCGTTTGAGTTGCGCCGACAAAAGTTATACAGCTGAAAAGAAATCTGTACGCGTAAATAACTTTTCGGTTGCTCACGAGATATTCAAGAGATTTTTCGCCGTAATATTCCCAGCCGAGAATTGTCGAGTAAGCGAAGAAAGCCAGCGCGATTGAAACAATATATTTCGCGCCTTCACCGTAAACAGTGCTGAAAGCCAAAATCGTGAGCGGTGCGCCCGAAACAAGTTTGCCGGTCTCGGGGTCAACCGTTCCCAAAACTCCCGAACTTACAATAACCAAGCCGGTGAGCATGCAAATAATCATCGTGTCAAAAAAAGTTCCCGTCGAGTTGACGTAACCTTGACGAGAGGCGTGATCGGTTCTTGCCGCCGCCGCCGCGATAGGTGCAGA
>CAJOCT010000112.1 GCA_905236725.1 uncultured Selenomonadaceae bacterium
GTTGCGGGAGAAGTTCCGTATTTTGAACTTAAAAGACTTTCGAGAGAAACCATATCGCCCGATTTATTTTTGACGTAACTGAATTTCAAAGCTTCAGCCTCGTTCCGATATTGCGTGTCGGATTGCAACATAATTTTATAATTGCGACCGAATTGCATAAATTCTCCGATTTGACTGCCTCCGAAATTAGTTTGTAACGAAGTGTAAACATCAGAAAAACTTACTCCGAGTTGCTTGGCTTTTTCGCGATTCAATTCAAAATTACAAATTGGAGAATTTATTGAATAAGTTGTGCGAACTCTCTGCAATTCGGGACGCTGATTTGCCGCCGCGACAATTTTTTTTGCAATTTCGTCCAACTCTTTATCGCTGTAGCCTGTCATGTCCAAAAGTTCCATACTCCAACCGCCGACCATTCCCATGCCGGGCAGTGCAGGCGGTTGAATTGCCATAATCATTGCTTCGGGGTGATTTTTTCCGAGCGCGTTTACTTGGCGAATAATATTTTGAATGGATAATTCTTTTTTAGTGCGTTCGTCCCAAGCATCGAGTCCCACAAAAATTGTGCCGCTGTTCGGTTTTGTTCCTGAAGACAACGCATCATTGCCCGCAATTTTCATGACATTTGTAACACCGGGAATTTTTTGAATTTCATCACTCAAAACGCTCATCAATTCATAAGTTCGATTTAATGAAGTTCCTTCGGGCAGAGAAACCGCCGTGATAAAATATCCCGTGTCTTCATTCGGTACAAAAGTTGAAGGTAAAATTTTATAAGAAACAAAGGTGAGCGCACAAATTATTAACATCATTGCAACTCCGATTTTTGAATGACGAATAAACCAACCGACTGCACCGGTATATTTTTTTTGCGTGCGTTCAAACCAATTATTAAATCTGTCAAAAATTTTGTCCAAAAAATTTTTCTTCGCGTTCGGATTGTGAGGTTTCATAAGCAAGGCGCAAAGTGCGGGAGTCAAAGTCAACGCAATAAAAGCCGATAACGCCATGGAAACCGCGATTGTTAAAGCGAATTGTTTATAAAGAACTCCTGTAATTCCTCCGAGAAATGCGACGGGAATGAAAACTGCAGATAAAACAAAAGCGATTGCAACAACCGGGCCTTGAACTTCTGCCATCGCGCATTCAGTTGCCTCAATCGGTTTAAGTCCGTCAGCTTTCATATGGTGTTCGACGTTTTCAATAACGACAATCGCATCATCGACGACGAGACCGATTGCCAAAACCATCGCGAATAAAGTTAAAGTGTTAATCGAAAATCCAAGTAAAATAAATGTCGCGAAAGTGCCGACGAGTGAAACGGGAATTGCGAGCACGGGAATTAAAGTAGCCCGCCAACTTTGCAGGAAAATAAAAACGATTATGATGACGAGAATCAACGCTTCTTTGAAAGTGTTCAAAACTTCCGCAAGTGATTCGTTGATATAAGCGGTGCTGTCGATAACCGAGCAATATTCGAGGTCGTCAGGAAAATTTTTTGACATTTCTTCGATAACGCGCTTTACTTCTCCGATAGTTTCGACGGCGTTGGCATCGTCAGTCAAATTTATTCCGAAAGCCGCACAAGGTGCATTATTTGTATCGGCGAACAGCGATGCACTTCTTGCGCCGGTTTCAATTCTTGCAACGTCACGCAGATAAATGTTTGATCCGTCATCGGCAGTTCTGATAATTACGTTTTCAAAATCTTTGACAGTTGAGAGACGACCTTCAAGTTTGCCGGTGAATTGTTTTTCTTGATTGTCAGGCACGGGCAAAAGTCCGATAGTTCCCGCGGGAGCCTGTGAATTTTGTTCGGCGACGGCAACTTTAATATCGTTAATCGTCAAATTGAGTGCGGCGAGACGTTCGGGGTTAATCCAAATTCTCATGCTGTAATCCATTGAAAATGCGCTGACATCTCCGACACCTTTAATTCGTTTCAATTCGTCAACGATATAGACATTCGCATAATTTGAAATAAAAGTTCGGTTAAAAGTTCCGTTCGGCGAGTAGAGTGAAAAAAAATAAGCCAGATCGCTCGAGGCTCGTTTTGTAGTCACGCCGACATTTTTGACATCGACGGGCAAAGCAGCCGTGGCAATCGAAACGGGATTTTGAACCATGACCGCATCCATATCGCTGTTTGTGTCGAGGTCAAATATAACTTTCAAGCTGTAACTTCCGCTGTCGTTGGAAATTGAAGACATATAGTCCATGCCTTGAGTACCGTTTACTTGCTGTTCAATAATTTGCGCGACGGTCTGATTGATAACCCCAGCATTTGCTCCGAGATAACTTGTCGAAACACTTACGGTCGGTTGAGTAATTTTGGGATATTGAGCGATCGGCAAAGAAAAAATTGCCAGCAATCCCAAAATTAAAATGATAATTGAAATTACGATTGCAAAAATGGGGCGATGAATAAAAAATTTTGACATATTTTTTCACCCCTTAAGTTTCATTGACGAGTTTGGAAGAATCTTCAGTTGAAAAGCCCATTTCTTCGGGAGTCACGACTGTGACATTTAAATCTTTGCCCGATTGCAAATTTGTAAGTCCGCCGACGATAACAATGTCATTCACAGACAAACCGGATTTGACAATGTAATAACTGCCGACTTTTTCATCGAGTTCAACAGTTTTCGACAAAGATTTTCCGTCCTTGTCCACAGTGATAACAAAAGATTGATCAAGCAACTGTTGGACGGCGCGTTGAGGAACGAGTAAAGTATTTCTTCCGGACTCTCTGACAACTTTGACGTGAGCAAACATTCCCGGCAATAAAACTCCTTGAGGATTATCGAACGAGGCTTTAACTTCGATTGAGCCGCTGTTTTGAGAAAGAGCGCGATCGGTTTCGACGAGTACTCCTTTATAAGGATACTCTTCGTTGTTACTCAAAATAATTGTCAGGGTAAAATTTTGGCGCGGAGAATTTTTTTTGCGTTCATTCATCACCTGTGAAAGAGCATTGAGATATTCGGTCTCGCTTATGCTGAATTTTACAAAGACAGGATCCATCGACCCCATCGTCACAAGCGTTGTACTTCCCGAAATAACATAAGCCCCGACAGGAACGTCATCAAGTGAAACTCTTCCGTCCGACGGCGCATAAATAATTGTGTCGTCAAGATTTTCTTTAGCTTTGCGAATGGCAATTTGTGCCGATTCGACTGCGGCAATAAAACCGTCAACATCTGCGCGACTGTTCATCAAAGTTTGTTCAGAAATTGCCTGCATAAGGTAAAGTTGTTCATTCCTGTCCAAAGTATCTTGAGCGCGACGCAAATTGGTTTGAGCTTTACTTAAATCGGCTTCGGCAGAAAGTAAAGCGGTCTCATAAGTTTTCGGATCAATTTTAAAGAGAGGTTGACCCGCATGAACTTTTTCGCCGCCTTGAATATATTTTTCGACGACCACGCCGTTGACTTTTGAATGCAGTTGAATTTCGTCAACACCTTCAACCTGTCCGGGAAAACCATGAACAATTTTTACAGGTTGATTCAAAACTTTCATGGCTTGCACGGGAATTTTTTGCGGTGAGGCGGCTTGTTGATTTCCGCCGCAACCCGTTATAAAAAATGTCACGGCGAAAATTATCAATAAAAATTTTTTCATTCTTAATTTTTAACTCCTAATCGACAAAAGTTACTTCATTGCCTTTGCGCGGTAAAAGATTTCTGTTGGGTTTTCCGTCGGCAGATTTCGGATAACCGATTATCATTGAAGAATAAACGCGCTCATTTTCTTTCAAGCCGAGTTCCTGCAAATATTTTAACATTGAAGGTTCTTCGGTCAGCCAATGAATTTGATTTATCCAACAACTTCCCAAGTCTAAAGAATTTGCGGCAATCATCATATTTTCGACGGCAACAGAGCAGTCGGCGATATTGTTGCCGTAATTTTTTTGGTTGGCGACGATAATCAAAACAGGCGCATGATAATAAAAAACGTATCCGCCTTTTTTCGACTGCATAATGGAAGATTTCAAGCTGGAATAAGTTTGCTCGGTGATTTCCATTTTAGCGAAAGCATTTTGGGCAAGTTCCGCCAATTTTTTCAAGACTTCGGGATTTTGAACGACGATAAAATGATTGGTCTGATTATTTCCGCCGCTCGGAGCATATCTGCCCGCCTCGATAATTTTTTCCAACTTTTCTTTTTCTACAGGCGCAGAACTGTAACTTCTCGTACTTCTTCGCGTCAAAATTGTTTCAATCGTGTTCATAATAAAAACTCCTTTCAAATTTAGAAAAAAGTTCCATACAAGACGGCAAGTAATCCTTTATGGAACTTGGAACTTGTGAAACTGTGAATACAGCTTCTTATTTCGATTCCCAGTTAAGACTTTGATGATTCGCGGAGAATTTTGAACCGTCATAAAGTTGGTAAGTAACATTTTTGGAGCCGTTGACTTGAAGCGATCCGCCGTCCGCAAAATTAAGAGCCACGGAATTTGAAGTAATGCCCGCAGAAATAATTTGTTCCATTGAAATATCGGAGAGCATGACCAAATCGCCGTTGTTGGTCGATTGAATTGTGTCTTTGCCGTTGCCGATGCAGTAGAAGAAAGTATTTTCTGAATTTCCGCCGATTAACAAGTCATCGCTGACTGAAGAGCCGCCCCACAAACTTGAATATCCGCGTCCGGCGATAAGAGTATTATTTTCTTCATTGCCGATGAGAGTTGAATAACCGTTGCCCGCTTGAAATTTGTCAAAGCCTTTAAAAGTTGCAATTTCCGCCCCGATTGTGCCGCTGCCTTCGGCAAGATTTATATTTAATTCGCCGTTGTAATTTGAGAAATCCAAGCCGGAATTTTGACCGATGAAAGTTTGAGGCATGAAGTTTGAATCATTTGCAAACGTGACGAACTGATTATTTTTGGCAACGGCTGTGCGAATGCTTGAATTGTCATCGACGATAAGAATTTTTTCGGGAGCACCGACGGAAGAATTTTCAACTCCGACACCTGCAAGTTTTCCGTCATCGACGAATGTGAAACCGACTGCGGAGAGATCATCAACTTTAATGCGGCTGTTATTGGAATCGTAACCCGTGCCGAATCCGTGAACTGTACTTGAACCGTTGCTCATAACAACAGTTGCGCTTTTATTTAAACTGTCTTCGTCAGACGAAATATAAATTTGATTTTGTCCGATGCCTGCATCAATCACCGCGCCTGAACCTGCAAGAATTGTATCGTTGCCGCTGCCGGAGATGATTGCAGAATTTGTACCGGCTTTTATTAAAAGATTTTCGGACTCGTCGGTTAAATTAAGAGAAGTATTTTCGACAAAGCCGACTTTTTGCGCACGACCGTTTCCGTCAACTAAATTTATCAATCTTGAATTTTTCGAGTTGTCAAATGTGACTGCAGCAGAAGAAGTTTTAATTTTATTTCCGTCGATTGCAACAGAATTTTTAACAATCGCATCTGCAAGATCGCTGACATTCGGAATAAAAATTTTCGCTCCGTTGTCGTAATCGTACCCGCCGAGCGTGATATTTCCCGCATTTGCCGTAATCGTGGAATTTTCCGCGTTGGAAAGATCGACGTTGACCGCAACATTCGAGTTATTGAAAATTCCCAAGTCTGCGCCGCCGTTGAAGACGATATTTTTGTTGCCGCTTGAATTTTTGTCCGCGATAATAACATTTCCGTCCTCATTGTTGAGATTTACGATTTGTTGACCGCTGCCGAGTGAAACAATTTGCGCATTGGCGAAATCAGTTAAATCGGCGGTCTGATTGCCTGAAATTTTTATCACGGAAGTTTCTGCATTTTTGAGCGCGGAAAGTTCTTCCGAATTTGTGACGGTAATCTGATCCTTACCTTCAATGAATCCCAAATAATATACGTCGAAAGGCTCATAGACATTGAGATTTTTGGAAACTGCGTTTTGTACGGTCAAAGTGCCGAGTTCTGTTGTGAAAATTACATTCGAGCCGTTGACTGAAGTGTTGGAAATTGCCGCGCCGAGAGAAATTTTATCGCCGTT
>CAJOCT010000113.1 GCA_905236725.1 uncultured Selenomonadaceae bacterium
TTTTGACAGGTATGTTGCTTTCTTGCATTGTGTTTAAATAGAAGCCTTCCGACCGCCAATCACAGAACCAATATAAGCAACATTTATTTTTTTTTGCTATGCGATTAAATTCAGTAAAAAGCATTTTATAAAACGGCTTGCAAATTACCAAGTCATTAAGTTGCGCGTTTTTTTCGTATCCGTGTGTCATTCCCGTAAAATATGGAGGGTCGCAACAAATGGCATCTATCGATCCGTCGGGAATTTTCTTCATTCCTTCCAGACAGTCGACGTTGTAAATTTCATTAAATTCCATTTTCAAAATCCTCAGATAAAAAGTAATCCGCGTTCGTCATAAACGCTTGAAGTAGAGATATTTCCGACTTTGAGAGCCCGATCAAGTGCCATGACAAGACCTATTGCGCCATCGACCTTTTCAGAACTTTTAGCCTTGTCAATTTTTAAATTGCCCGCGGGATCTTGCCTGACGACGATATTGTCAATATTCCACCTTAAAACCTTATGCCCGTTATGTGCGATTTTTTTATCCAAAATAAGCCTTTCAAGTTCTTTCGTGGGAGAACTCATTGACGAAAAGCCTTGCCCGAATTGCACCATAGTAAAGCCTTCGTCTTCGAGGTTTTGAATTATTTGCGCGGCGTTCCATTTGTCAAAAGCAATTTCGTGTATCTGAAATTTATCACCGAGACGTTCAATAAACTTTTCGATAAAGCCGTAATGAACGACGGAGCCTTCAGTGGTGTATAAATAGCCCAGCTTGTTCCAAACGTCATAGGGGACGTGGTCACGATTGACACGCAGACTTAAAGTCTCTTCGGGCAACCAAAAATAAGGCAAGACAAAATATTTATCCTCGTCGTCAATCGGCGGGAAGACCAAAACAAAGGCGGTTAAATCCGTCGTTGAGGATAAATCAAGACCGCCGAAACAGACTCTGCCTTTGAGAAAATTCTCGTCAAAATCGACTTGGCAAGAGTCCCATTTGTTGACGGAGAGCCACCGCGTTTCCTGCTTGACCCACTGATTCAATCTCAACTGTCGAAACGAATTTTCCTCTGCAGGAGAATTTTTAGCAGAATTGCAAGCGTCGAAAACTTTTTCAATCGGTATGGTAATATCCAATGACGGATTAGCTTTTCGCCAAACATTCGGGTCAGTCCAATCGTCATCTTCTTTTGCGCCGTATATGACGGGATAAAAAGTCGGGTCGATTTTTCTGCCTTCGATAATATCCAGTGCTTTTTGATGAACTTCATAGCAGACTGAATTTGTATCATTACCCGCAGTCGTAATCAAAAAATACAGTGGCTGAGTTCTTGCATCGCCACTGCCTTTTGTCATTACGTCGAATAATTTTCTATTCGGTTGCGTATGCAATTCGTCGAAGATTACGCCGGAGATGTTAAACCCGTGTTTGCTGAACGCTTCAGCAGACAACACTTGGTAAAAGCTGTTAGTCGGTTGATAAATGATTCTTTTATAAGCGTGAAGAACTTTTACGTATCGTTTAAGTGCAGGACACATAGCAACCATATCGGCGGCAACGTCAAAAACAATACTCGCTTGCTGACGATCCGCCGCACAACCGTAAACCTCTGCCCGTTCTTCACCGTCGGCACAAGTTAAAAGAAGTGATAAAGCAGCCGCCAATTCGGATTTTCCATTTTTTTTTGGGATCTCTACGTAAGCAGTATTAAATTGCCGATAACCATTAGGTTTTATTGTGCCAAAAATATCGCGAATAATTTTTTCTTGCCAGCCGATGAGTTCAAACGGCTTGCCGGAAAAAATTCCTTTGGTATGTTTCAAGCACTGAATAAAATCCACTGCGAAATCGGCTTGTTCTTTGTCATAATGCGAAGTATCAGCCATAAATTGGCAGGGAGAATAATTGTTTAATTTACGCATATAGAATCAAACTTTCCCGTTCATAATTCCGACGATTATAAGAGTGGTAAACCCTTCATCAATGAGCATTGATCTGCAAGTTCTGACGGTTTGTCCGGTAGTGAAAATATCGTCGTAGATGATGACGTTATATTCGGAAGGTTTTTTGATTAAACGGAATGACGGATTTATCCTATTTCGATTATCAGCCTCAAAAGCCGCTTCATAAAAAGGCAAATTGAGTTTTTCGGAAGCCATACGACAAATTTCGGTAGCGAAATGAAAGCCGGTCTTATGGCGGCGGCGCGGAGTCGTTAAAATGCACCAATTTCCTTTAGAGATGTTAAGACCCAAAGTTCTATCCAGATAATCACAGAGATTATCCGCGAAAAGTGGCACATTATTTTCGTCTTCCTTAATTTCGTTAAAGGTCTTGCCGTTTTTACCGACTGCGTAAAAAGTAGTGATGTTAATATCACCGCTAAAATGTTGTTTGATTTTACGTTTAAGTCCACAGCGTTTAGTTAAATGAGCCCAACTTTTACGACGGTGAGTTAACTCTGATTCATCAAATCCGAAATCCGACATATCGACTTCAAATTTTGCTAAATCGGCGAGTTCCTCAGAAAGAAGATACTCGTCCCACATAGAAGATTCAGCGACTTTGTTATCCGCCAATCTGAATGCCTTAGCCTGAGCATCAGATAAACCGCTGGCGAAAAGTACAGGAACTTGATTCAAGCCGAGTAATTTAGAAGCTTCGTAACGCGTATGACCTGCCAAGATAACGCCGTTAATATCAGCAACGATAGGTTGAAGAAACCCGAATTGCTTGGTAGATTCGGCAACTTTAGGAATAGAATCAGCATTGATGCGAGGATTTTTCTCATAAGGTTTAATGTCAGAGAGATTGACCCATTTGATGATAGCATTAGTCATTACTTATGCCTCCGCAATAATTTTTCCATCAAGTCATTTTGGGGATTAGAGCCTTCATAGCCTGTAGAGCAATTTTCCTTGACGATGTTAAAAATCTGATACCAAATCTGATTGGCTTGTTTCATATAGTCGAGACTCATTTTGACATAAGGGCTGGAAATTGGCTCGCCGGTAGTGGGATGTTGAGCCAACATTCCGTATTGAGTCAGCTTTTCTTCGCAATAAATATGACGAGCGGAGACTTGCGCATAATTTTCGATTAGTTGTTTAGCAACAAGTCCGTCACACCCATGAGCTTTAAGCCAATCCCAAGTTTCATTGTAAATTTCTTCAGCGTAGAGTTGAGAGCCGTCTTTTTGAGGGACAGTAAGATATTCTTTAGGGGGCGGAGTATCCATATAGTCAAAAGCGTCAGGTCTGTATAAAACTTTCGCATTTGAAGTTTTGCCCTCCGCGATTTTGTCGGCGAGAGGTTTTTTCTTCCTGCCTGCGCCGATTCTAGCCCCGCCTCTGCGAGTGCCATCTTTAGCCATAATAACAATCCTTATTTTTATTTTTAAGTTTTACAAAAATTTTTTAAAGTTGGATTAAAAGATTTAAAAATGTCGGTCGCATTTCTGATTAAGATAGCGCCATTTTGAATTAACCGATTACACCCGACACTTTGCGGAGAATCAATGTTACCGGGAACAGCGAATAATTTACGCCCATAATCGATAGCGTAACGGCAAGTAATTTCAGTACCACTTTTTTCGGAAGCCTCAACGGCGACAACGCCGAGCGAAAGACCGGCAATAATCCGATTGCGTTGAGGGAAAGTAATTTTCGAGGGGGCTTGAAACGGATTAAAAGCAGAGATTACCGCGCCGTATTGAGCAATCTCACGAAGGAGATTAGAGTTAGGGGCGGAGAAAATAAAGTCTATACCGTAGCCGACAACGGCAACAGTTCTGCCGTTTTGCAATGCGGCGGTATGCGCTAAAGTATCGATACCGCGAGCCGCACCACTGACGACAGTAACCTCATAGCTTGCGAGTTGCGAGGAAATTTCAGTAGCAAGGCGTTTACCGTAATCGGTATTATTTCGAGTACCGATTACCGCGATTCTTAAAGCTGACGGCTGAATATTTCCGTAATGATACAAAACAGCAGGCGGATTAGGAATTTGCTTTAAGATTTCGGGGTAACCCGCATCAAAAATACAGCACAGCCCGATATTTTTTTCAGTACAGTATTGCGCTAATTTTTCAGGAGTATCGGGATTATCGGAGCGGAATTTTTGAAAAGATTGCAGTGCAATGTCAGGGATGCCGACTTGAGCAATTTCTTCAATTTTCGCGTTCCATACGTTTTGAGCGGTACCGAAAAAATTTATTAGCTTTTTAATGCTGGCGAGTCCGATATAATCAACGGAATTTAACGCCGCGATATAATATTTTTTCATTTTCTTGTAAGCAACCTTTAACCTCTTTTTGAAAAGCCATTTTTATTTTAGGAGTTTTGGCGCGGTAGCACAACCAAAAAGGTTGTTAGAGATTTTGACCGCCCCTGCCCCTGTTTGTGGCGGTAATCGTAATCGAACTGTGGCAAGGTTTGCACAAAGCCATAAGATTATTAAAATCATTCGTACCGCCTTCAGCTAACGGCTTAATGTGATGCACTTCAGTCGCCGCCGTGTATCTGCCTTGTCGCCGACACATTTCACAAAGCGGGTGTTGATTTAAAAATCTTGCCCTAATTTTCTTCCATTGATAACCGTAACGCTTTCTTGATTCGGGATCGCGAATAAACTTGTCATACTCTTTAAATTCAAGTTTGGCGTGAACGTCACAATATCCGCGCGGGTTATCGGTAATGTTTGGGCAACCTTTATATCGGCAAGGTCTTTTAGGTTTTTTAGGCATTTTCAAACTTTCCTTTTATTTTAGATTCGGTAAAATAATCTTGTGAAATCTCAAATAAAAAAACCGCCAATCAAGGCGGCTTATTTACTGAGCGGATTTTTACAGCTTGATTATAATCGATAAAGTCGACTGAATAAAGCTGAAACTCGACTGCAATCTCCGAAAGTCCTATTAAAAAGCCTATTTCACGAAAATATTTACACGCGACAAAGCGATAGAGTAAAAAAGTTTGTTCAGTTGAATCGTGAAAAGTTTTTTGGATATTCACCGAAAGTTGCGACGAAGTTTCAACTACTTTACGTTCCAATTCCGCAATTTTATTTTCGCAATCCACAATTTGAGCAACGAAACTTTCAAAAGCCGACTTAGTCGATCCGCCGGAGGTGACTCCGCTCTCATTTGATTTTCCGTACTTATGAGGAAACGCCCCCATGATAATTTTTAACGCCTTCAGCTTTTTGTTTTCAGCGGCAATTTGTTTTTTAAGTGTCCGCACAATGTTCAACTCTTCAAAGGTCATAAACTCCGCTCCTTTAACAACATAAACAAATATGCTAAAATTTGCTTACGCTGTCTTGCCCGATGGCGCGTTTTTATTTTGAAGACAGTCAAACGTTTTTTGAGATGTTCACTTATGCATTTCACTTCGTGAAACGCTAAAAATCTCTGATCTTTTCAGATAATTCCTCTTCAGCTAAATTTCTGAAAAAGTTCCTTGCAGGATGTCGGATAAAATTTTTTTGGCTATTTCAAGATAGAAAATATCTTCGAGAAAAATTTCATCGTGGTCTTTATCTTCGATAAGAAAACTTTTTCTGTCATCAATCAGTGAATCAAGCTGTTGTATGCAACGCTGAATCGTTTCCTGTGAGAAATTACCAGTCATTTGAATCACGCTCCAATATTCTCAAAAATGACAGGCAATTTCTTTTTAAGTGCGTCAAGAATCATTTCGGCGACCTGCCTCATCTGCGGATGAGCGTCTTTTGCCGTCCGAAGTTTTAAAATCGTTCTCCATTCGCGTAAATTTGCCGTCATTATAATTTCAGTTTTTAAACTGTTCGGAAGAATTGCGCGGGCTTGTTCGGGTTTTGCACCACTTTGACGCATTGCCAAATATTTTTCTTTTGACTGAATCATTGATTCTTTCCAAGCCCGATACAGAAAAGTTTGCTCTTGCCAATTCGGTCTGATAAAAGTCAATTCGCCTTTGGAATAATCATTAAAGCGAGTTGATTCTATCGTGAAACTTGCCAGCCTGTGACGTGTAAGTTCCGCCATTACTCCTCTGTCGCAAATTATTTTGAAAGTTGCGCTGAAATGTTCCAAAACTGATTCGTGTCCGCGCTTTATGATATTGCGAATAAATTTCTCTGCAGAATCATCGGTAATATTTTTCGCCGACTGATAAGCCGTTCTGCCACAAAGTTCAAGAAATTTCATAACTTCTGCGCCGTCGAAATCTCTCATCAATACCGCTGACGGTTCAATTATTTTCATAAAGCCAAGTACCTCCGATTATTTTCGTCTTTCTCAAAACGCCAATGCTGTTTTGCGTCAGGATATTTTTCCTTATCCACCGGCGACAAAAATTCTGATTGCTCGCGAATGTAAATTTTGCTCGAATTTTCATCGGCACGGTAAACAACAAATCTTTCGCTATGATCGGCGTTGTTTGTGCAATTCTCCGCCTCGCCGTCAATAATGACATAAACTTTTCCTTTGAAATGGCGGTAGTAATCGCCTCTTTTAGGAATCTCGCGCTCATTAAGACCTCCTCACAGGCGTAACGACGTAATGAAAATTTTCGGCTTGAAAATCGACAGGCGTAAGCGGCTTACTCATTCCGATCGTAATTTTTTCTGCGTCAACAACTTTCAAAACGTCTGACCAATATCCGAAATAAAAGCCAATATCCATTTCGCCGCACTTAATCTCCGCCGAAATATTTTCTTCAGCCTTGCCGACTTCGTTTGACCTTGCAGAAATTTTTAATTCATTGTTCGCGAAAAGGAAATTCACGGTCTGATATTCAGTCTCTTTCGCGATAACTGCCACGCGGTCAAGCGCATTTTTAAACTCCTCAACGTCGACCGTTGCGAAAATTTCATTTTCTTTCGGAAAAACTTTTTCATACGGCGGAAACACTCCCGCAATAATTCTTGTAGTAACAAGCAAATTTCCAAACGTGAAAAGAATCTTCGAGCCCGAATGAATGAGCGTAATTTCATCTGCGCCGTCAATCATCGACGCAATTTCTTGCAAAACTTTCGCAGAAATTATAAATTCGCCGTTCAGCTGAGCGGAAATTCTTTCAGTTGCAACCGCCAATCGGTGAGTATTCGTCGCCGCAAAAGTTAAATTCTCGTCTTCAAATTTAAGCAAAACGCCCGTGAAAATCGGTCTGCTGTCATCTTTCGATGCGGCAAATGC
>CAJOCT010000114.1 GCA_905236725.1 uncultured Selenomonadaceae bacterium
TCAGCTTTTCTTTAGAAAAAATTAGTATAAATTCGTCTGCGTTCGTGCGGGTAGACTACAAACAGGCTACAAAAATTAAATCCGATTTATCGCGTCAATGAGTTGTTGAATTGTCTTGTGCGTGTAAACTCGGTTCGTAATATCTTTTGAAGTGTGACCTAAAATCATCTGCCGAATTTTCAATGGTACTTCCGCGTCGTCCATTAACGTCGCGCAGGTATGCCTTCCGTCGTGCGGTAAATGTTTTGTCGGCAACGATTTTAAAACTTCATTCTTTCGCCAATACTTTTGAAGGAAATTTTGATAAGTAATCGGCTTGTCGTCTTGCGTTATGAGAAACTCATTTTTCGGATTAAACATTTCGGCGATAAGTGGCAGAATTTTTTCGGCAACAGGAATAATGCGATTTTTACCTGCCGCAGTTTTCACTCCGCCGCGCATATATTTTTCTGCCAAATGCACGTCAGAATTTTTCATTTCCAAAAGTTCAATCGGTCTCAAGCCCGTATAACAAAGAATCAACGCAATTTTCACCGTGAAATCATCTGCGTTTTGCCACAAAATTTGAAGTTCTTCGGGCGTGAAAGGTTTATGAATTTCGCTTTGAGTTTTCGCGGGAAGTTCGACCAATGACGCAAAATTCGTTGTGACGATTTCTTGGTCAATATTTTTTGAAGAGTGTCCGACGTTTAAATTGTCAATAACGTTTTGGATATGACGCTTGCGAATTTCGGCGAAAGGCATATCGTACAGCGGAGCAAGTTTTTTGTAGGCAGAAACATATTCCGACGGCATTTCTTTTTCCCTGTACTTGATATTTTTCCAACGCTCGAATAAATCGGCGAAAGTAATTTCCCTTGACGCTAAGTCAAACGGATTTTCATTATAGTCGGCGAGTGCCTTCATAGCTTCCTGCCGAGTTTTGAAGTAGCCCAAATATTTTTTCTCCTGCTTGCCGTCCTGCGTCCACGAAGTCGTAATTCGCGCGGCATAAGGTTTGCGTCTTTTGCCGCCGAGTTTAATAATAGACCCGTAGCCGTTAGGCAGTTTCAACTAAATCACTCTCCTTAAAAAATTTTCCTCTCCTTAAGCCGGAGAGGATTTTTTTTTATTTATCATCTTGTGTTTGCAAAGGAACGGCATTTAACAATGTCCAAGATTCTTTAATCTGCTCCGTTGCATCCACGATAACGTTATCTTTTCTAAATTCTGTTTCGTAAGAAATCTCGTCCAAAGGACTTACGCGAAGTTTCTTAAGTTTAGATTTTGTTTTCTCTGAAAATGTTCCACTGATGGACTTTCCAGATTCCGTTTTGTATCTGAATCTTTTGGATTCGGAATTTATTGCAGTGAAAGTGCCGACCAAAGTCACAAAATCTGTCTCCTGTCTGACTTTTTCCAATACAGGAATAAATCCTCTTAAAACTTCCGTTTGACACTCATATTTTCGCGTTTCGCCACAGATAGGATACCACAGACCATCAACATTCAAGCGATTATCCACGATGGAACTCACTAAATCTTTGTACGCCTTGAAAGAGTACACTCCTAAACCGGCAATTTTCTCTATGGCTAGGTCGGCGGTAGGTTGAGATAAGACATCGAAAACTTTTGAAACAGTCTCAGCAAATAAGCTGTCGTAAGTTCCGTATTCCTCACAATCGAAAAGAGAAATCTCAGGGCTTTTGCCGCTCAACAAAACTTTTATTGACCCGGCTCGCAACGCCTCAAATTGAAGTTCCGCCGAAATTTTTATTCCATTAGGAACAGCATTGCTACTCGAATTTCCATATTGAATAGATTGTGCGGTACGATAGAAAAAATTTTGAAAATTACCGAGAAAACCTGTAACCGATTCTAACGGCGCAGTACCAACTCCGACATTTTCTCCAGTCAAATGAAGTTCAATAAATTCTTTGATGTTATTCTTGGCAAGTTCTTTGAGATGTGCTTTTTTTGACGCAAGTGCGGATTGGTTCATCACAAAGGCAAAACGCTCCGCAAAACTGCTGTCATCTGTAATTTTTTTCGACTGTTCTTCAATGAAAGGAGTTAGTCTGTCAATATGACTGCGCATTTCTAAAATTTCATTGCCGTCATCATACATATCCAACACCTTCTCCGTAAGTTACACGAATAATTCCTTTCGGATTATTGTTTCTATCAAAGCCCCAAACTCCGCGCCAATACATTCGATAATCCAAGTAATTCCTATAGTATTGATGAGTTTGCGGATACACCAAAACCACATATGAATCGCACTTGTACCTGACTTTTGAAGTAGGATTTTGCGCCAAATTCATCAAACAATCTTGATTGTCCGAAGTCAAAGCGTTGAGTTTATCATAATTCACAAAAGTTACAACGTCAATGTCATTCGGATTTTCTTTTGAAGTACAAAAACTGCCGTCAAGCCATTGTACGAAATTTTTTATTCCAAGAGTTACAAGCGTTTTACAAAATTTCGAGTATCCTTCAAAAATTTCTTTGCGCGACGAAGAATTTGGAAAATTATCGACGAACACACTCTTGATTTCAGACGGCTCTTTATCATGAAAACCGCTTGGCAAATATCCTAATTCATTGAAAGTTACAATCGCACTCATTTGCAAACGGAATCGCTCCTCTCCAGTGTAAGTAAAACACAAAAGATACGTCGCCTCAAACTCGTCGGAGATCGCGCTTCACATCTTTAATTACGGACGACAAACTTTACACGGAATATAGCCGTCGGCAATACAAGCGTCGCGCGATTCATAAGAAACAAAATGCGCCGCGTTAGGATGTTTTATCGTACGGCAGTCCGAAAAATGAAATTTGCCGGATTTCGTGTTTGCCAAATACATTGACGCTAAAGTCGGCGTTACATAGAACAACAGCGCAATTACCGCCAAGAACGCCACAAAAACTTTTTGCATATTCATTCCTCCTCATATAGCCGCCACTCTTTGCACTGGACGACTGTCAGTCAACAGAATTGTCCTTTTAAATTTAATTCTGACAACAGAAAATTTTTCACGCGGTCTTTTGAATCATTTGTCAATTCGTCCAGTCTGTCAACAATTGCAAAAATCTTTTCAACACGATTTTTCTTTCCTCGTTCTGTTTTGATTTTCAATAAATCTTTCAACGGCAACTTTATAAATTTCCTCTGCGTCAAAATTTTGAAAATCACGGAGGAATTTTTGAAAATTTTGATTCTGTTGAACCTGCGGGTTTTCTTTCAATTCCATTATTTTTTCTATCGTGTCGGTGATAACGTCAAAGCGGCTTGTAACAGTTTCAATATTTTTTGATGTTTGAACAATCTCCGCTGATTCATAATAAATTCTCAATAAATTTTCTATTTGATAGTTGATGAAAGAAAAATTTCTGTTCTCGTCAAAATCATTTGAGTTTTGTTTTGGAATAAACTTTCTTTCGTGTTCGCCGAAAAGCCAATCAAAAAATCCCATAAAAATTTCCTCAAACAGGCAAAGCCATTTTATTTCTTTGAGGGTGACGTGAAAAAGTCCGCGATATTGAAGATTTTACATTTGCAAGTTTCTTCAACTGTTTTTGACGTAAATAATCTAAGTAGCTGAAAAAATCTTCGCGATACTCCTCATTCAATTCCTCAAAACTACTCAAAACAGTTGCTTGTTCATCGGAGAGAACAAATCCCGAAGAGTTTACCTCGTCGCGTCCAAGCAAATAATCTAATGAGACACCATAAAAATCTGCAAAATCAATGAGCGAGGAAATTTCAGGAGTGCGTTTTCCATTTTCAAATTGAGAAATCGCCGCCGCTGTGTAAGTCTTGTTGAACTTGTGATTAAACTGTTTACGAAATTCTTCTTGAGTTAACCCTCTGCTCATCCGTAATTCTTTAAATCTGTTCATCGTCAACACCTTTTTTTATTTTTCTTTTCAAATTGTCACTGCAAAAATCGTTATCAGAATTAAGAAGAAAAATAAGCAAGGCAATAAACAGCCCGAAGTTGCCGCCGCTTTTTTAGGTGAAATTTCTTCAGGCAATTCGTGAAATTCTTGCTCGCGGCTAAAATCAAAATACTCATAGTGAGGATTATCCTCTGACGGAACATTGCGATATTTTTCATATCTTTCAAATAAGTTCATTTGCCCGTGCAATCTGTCAAGAATCATTGACTTCATTGTCTCGATTTCAAAATAAGAAAACGGCAATTTGACAGTTTGTCGAACAGATTCTTCAAATAATTTCATTAAAGTGTCATCCGAAAGATTTAATGCAGTTTTTTCTTTATCAATTTCTCCCCAAATACTCGTGTCTAAAAGCCTTTCACGGGAATAATATTCTTCAACAAAATTATCATTGCTCATTCCGGACAAGTCGAAATAAATAACTGTAAGCAACGCTCGCAATGATTCTTCGATTCTTCCGCGCTTTATCAAAAATTTATGTACGAGAAAATAATTATTTCTCAAAAGTCCAAAATTTTTTTCTGATTGATGTTTGAGCATATTTCTCGCAAAAAGTTTTTCAAAAATTTTACCTGCAGAATTTTTTTCGGTTGCGGGCAAAGTTTTTTCCACTGATTCAATTTCAGAATTTAAAAAACCATATTGCTGTTGTTTGTTTTCGATATAAGCAGAGCGATTTTCTATTTCTTTTCTGCCGATCGGTGAAAGTTTATAGATTTTGGGCAAAAATCCTTCATAATTTTTTGACGGAATATTCTCAAGAATCCTTTTAACAAGCTCGCTTTTATTTCCAGAAAGTTTTTGATTATTTCCACGCAGAATATCTTTCAATCTCGGTATCGTCAATGAATTTAATGATTCTTCAGTCGAAGAAAATTTCAAATATCCGTCATTGAGCAAACGCTGAACACGTTTCAAATAATCCTTGCCAAATTCTTCAACCCGATAAGCAGGTATTTCATAATTTTCTTGCTTGCCGTCAAATTCATTCAGTAAAAGTAAATCAATCACCGGCAGAGGATTCTTATTTTGCCTATGCTTAACTACGTCAATCATAAATTCTTCCTCAAACTGTCATCTCTGCGGACGTGCGATTAAAATTAAGTTGACTGATTAAAGTCATAATCAAATTTTTATTTACAGAATCTAACGCACGGTAGCCGTCAAGCAAACGTGATTCTTCGCTGGCAAGGTGATAAACAGGAGCATTGGTTACAACTTCATTGTCGAGCAAATAATCTGTCGAAACATTAAATATCGCAGACATTTTTTTCAAAACTTCATTACTCGGAGTTACAATGCCTTTCTCATATTTAGAAATTGCCGCTTTCTGAACATTAAGCAGTTTACCTAATTCTTCCTGTGTCCATCCACGCTCAAGCCTTAAATCTTTAATTCTACTCATGTCTAACACCTCCTCATTTTTGTATATTTTACAGTTTCTTTAAGCGAAACTCAACCTTCGTAACTTAATTAGAAACTTTTTTTGTTTAATATCTTGACAAGATACTTAAAATGTTTATAATACAAAGTATCTTTTATGGATACACTAGGAGGTGGTAATTTGTTTGAGAAATTAAGAGAAATCCGGCAGGCAAAAGGATTTACTTGCGAAAATATGGCAGAACAAATGGGTTTGACCAAAGCTACTTACAGCAAAAAAGAACGTGGTCAAATAACGATGACTTTAAATGACGCGGATAAAATTTCAAACATTCTCGGCAGTAGTGTCGATGAAATTTTTTTTGCCGATAAAGTCTCTTTTAAAGACACTAAAACATAATTTCAGCAGGTGAGGAAATGAGTGACGAAATTAAAAATACGCTTGAAAAGCAGTTGGCGTTACTTTCCGAGCGTTCAATGAAAAGTCAATCGGTTGAAGAAATTGTTTTGTTGACGGAGCAGATGATTAGTCTTGCGGCGGCTCTGGAAGGTAACCAATCTGCCGACGGTTGCCGTTTTCCTTGCGGGGTACAGCTTTCAGGAACAGACTTGACGGATATGATTTGTGGGCGAGAAACACGTTTGCTCCGTCACAGTCAAAGCCGCTGAAAGTGAAATAATCCGGCAAAAGATAACCAATTTTTTCGGGGATAATTTCCGCGCCGTCAAGCAAAATAGCAGTTTGCTTGTTGTCAGGCAGAGATTTTTCAAACTCATCAATGAGTTGCACAAATTCACCTCCCTACAGGTGGATTATAGCAAAGTTGGTGAGCGAATGGAAAATGTAATTGTCGGCAGGATAAGGCAAGCGCAATCTGCCTTTAAAATTTTTGAGGAGAATTAAATTGACGGAAATAAAAAAAGTGCCTGTGAAAGTGGCGGCGTACATTTTGGGGAAATCGGAGCAGTTTATTCGTTGCGGACTTCGGTACGGAAGTTTAAATTTCGGCTCGGCGGTTTCGAGCAATCCGCACAAGAAAAATGCGACGTACTCTTATCACATAAGCCCGCGAAAATTTATGGAGTACACGGGCTACACTGCGGACGAAATTTTCAACACGGCGAAAAAATTGGGCGTTGAAATTTAAGGAAGTGAAAAATTTTGAACAAAGTAGTTTTAATGGGCAATCTGACGAAAGACGTTGAAGTTCGTTACACGCAGAGCGGAAAAGCCTTTATGAGAGTAGGAATCGGTGTAAGTAGAAAGGTTAAAAATTCTGACGGCAAATATGACAGCGATTTTTTCAATCTCGTTGCGTGGGATAAGACGGCGGAATTTTTCGGGCGTTATCTTGCGAAAGGTTCAAAGGTCTTAATCGAAGGACGTTTGCAAAATAATGATTACACCGACAAAAACGGCAGTAAACATTACGCGGTTGACGTGATTGTCGAAAATGTTGAATTTGCGGGCAGTAAAGTCGAGAAAAAATCTGATGAGCCGAAAGATGAATTTGACGGCACTCCCGTTGACGATATGCCTTTTTGAGGAGTGAGAAAAATGATTTTGACAGGCACTATTGTGAGCGTTAGAAATCCGATAAATACTACCTATCCGAAAATTGCATTCATAAAGTCCGAACAAGGTGAAATTCCTGTCGGTTTTTACTCTGTCGCAGCGCAGATTTTGGAAGATTTTTTGAAAATTGGCGATGAAGTGACTTTGCAACTTCAAGTGCGATGTAATTCAACGTGGAACTACCAAGTGGAACTTGCTGTTTATAAACTTGAAGAAATTCTTAAAGTCAAAAGAACCGTTACTATAACTTCGACGATTATGGAAAATGGCGAAAAAATTGATTGCCGTTGCCGATGATAAAACTTTACAAGACAATTTTCCGCGTTGATTAAAGATAACCCCATTAAAAATAAAAACCCTCTCAACATTGACACAGCCGCTCAAGAAATTCGGCGGTTGTGATTAGTGCTGAAGGCACTTTGATAAATCCTTAAAAATTTTAAATAAGTGAAAACCTTGCCGAGCCGTCGGTAAATATCAATCGCAAGGGTAAGTGGTCATTATCGGCGGCTTGCGTAAGGGCAAATGAAAGGTCGGTTCATTATGAATAAAAAAGAATTGATTCAGGAAGTTGCGACGTTGACGGGTGAAACGGTCAAGACGACTGAAAAAATCATCAATGAAACTTTGAACGCAATTCAGGCGAAATTGTCGGCAGGTGAAAAAGTCGAGTTGAAAAATTTCGGAATTTTCGATGTGAAAGACGTTGCCGAGCGCAAAGGCATAAATCCCCGCACGGGCGAAGAAATGACTATTTCCGCGCACAAGTTCCCGTTCTTCAAGGCGAGTTCAGTTCTTAAAAAGTCGGTGAATAATAGAGCAATGTCGGCAAAGGAACGCAAGCTGGTAAAGAAGATAATGAATTTTGAAGATTCAATGCGCCGGCTGGAAACGCCTTACATTTTGGCGGCAATTCAAGATTACGGAGCAAAAGACGTTATTGTCAGCGGCTCAGTTCCCACCGAAGAAACACTGGATTTAATAGTTGACATCATAAGAACTATTTCGGACACAGATAACGGAATTACACCTTTGAAAGTCGGCGAAGAAATTATGAAACGGTTGCGTAAAAAATGCGCAGAGTGAATTTTCAGGAATAAGCCGCCCCGCGAGGTGAGAAAATGCAATTAAAAATTAAGCTGATGAGGTTGTTTGGGGTTTCAGAAGTTCCGATTGTTTAAATCTGCTTGAAACAGTTTTTATAGATGAAAATTCGGCAAGAAAACTTATTGAAGAACAATCTGCTCTACAGAGTTAAAAAAAGAGCGGCTGACCGCTCAATGTTCTTTCAAAATTAAATCCTCTGCGGGTTATCAGACCGACCGACCAGATAATCCAAACTTACGTTGTATGCGTCCGCAAGTTTTGTCATAACAAGTACAGACGGAATAACTTTTCCGTACTCGTATCTTTGGTAGGCATTTTCTTGAACTCCAAGAGAATTAGCTACCGCCTTTTGAGTAAGATTAAAATCTTTGCGAAATCTTTTTAAAGAATCAGTTAAGTCCATAAAAATCCCTTCCAAAAAAATTTTTACATACGGACAGGAATATTTGAACGACCAAGCAGATAATCTGTTGACAAATCATAAGCGTCTGCAACCTTCACCAAAAATTCAATCGAAGGGACGACTTTTCCGCTTTCATAACGCTGATAAGCCTGTTTATGAATGTGGAGCGTATCTGCCACCTGTTGCTGAGTAAGTCCACGCTCTTGACGAAAACGTTTGAAAGAATCACCAAAATTCATTTTAAACCCTCCCCCAAAAATTTTTTTCTGAGATGAGAAACGAAAACTTAATCGCGGCAAGACACAAGAACAAGCCGCAAAAGAGTTAGGAATTTTTAAACAAGCGTATCATCGCTATGAGCAAGGCTCGGGTGCCAACACGATTCAGACAGCAATCAGAATCGCGAAGATGTACAACACGACGGTTGAAAAGTTGTGGAATACAAGCACAGTTTAACACAAAAGTAAATTTTTTGGGAGAGGGTTTTATGAAAATTACGAGGCTGAAGAAAAAGCACGGCAGTTGTTACTGCGTTGACGACAAAGTTGTAAGTGGTGACGGACTTGACGAAATCTGCAAAAAATTTCTTAACGCCGACGGTTTAACGGCGATGTGGCGCAGGGTTATCGATTACGGCGTGTGTGTTATCGACCTTGATTTTGACGGCGACGAAAACAAAATTCTCGCGGAGAAAAAATCGGAATTGGAACGCGAACGCGAAAAAAATGCCGCACTTGAAAAAAAGCTGATGCAGTACAGAATCAAGGCGGCGAAGTACGACGGTATGATGTCGGCGATGAAAAATCAGGCAGTTTGAGAGGAGAGGTTGAAAATGACGAGGTTCACTGCAAAAACGGCAGAGGCGGCAAGAAAAATGGCGGCGGCGATTATGCCGAACGCACAGCCCGAAAAGAAAAACGGCTTTGTTGTCGGACTTGGAAAGTCGCAGAATCGCTTTTTTGCCGATGAGGTCAGCGGCAACAGCTACTGCGAAGCGTACGCGGATGACTGCGAAACTTTGACGCACATTAACTTTTTCAATGATTGTAACGACGTGGTCGCAACTATTGAAATCGGCGAAAGTGACACCGCGATTGATGAAATTCGCGAGGCACTCGGAATCGAAAATGCGGCGGCGAAAATCGACGTTGCGGATTACGCGGTAAGTGTCGAGGCGCAGGAAGTCGCGGTCAATGCGGAAATTGAGAACGCGGGCAAGGCAAACGCGGCGGCGGAAATTTCTACAATCAAGGTCAAGAGCGCGGAAGACGTAACCAAACTTATTCAGATGACAATGTCAAATGTCATAACGTGCCAAAGCGTCAAGAATGGCGCAGTTCTGTCAAATAATGAAAACAAGGTACGCCTTGAATTTGACGATAAAGTCAACCTTGAAGATTATGAGTACACTATGTACGCCGAAGAAATTCATCGCGAACTTGACCTGTTGCCGGTGATTAAGGTTGAGCTTGACGATTACAACGACGGATTTTTCGAAAGCGGCGCAAAAAGTGTACTGAGCATTTTGGTGAAAATTAACGGTCTGGACGTGATTTATTACGGGTACGGATTCGGCGGCGATTTTCACGAATACGATGAAAAGTTACTCTACATCAACGCAGACCGCAATAAACACTGTCTCGCGGATAGCGATTATGACGAGTTCAAGACGTATAAAACCAAAAAAGCGATGGGTAAGGCATTGGCGCAATACGGATTGACGTTTGAGCAGATCGAACAGTTTTTCGCAAATGAAGCGTTAAATTTGGTTATCGATGATTACGCGGTTGA
>CAJOCT010000115.1 GCA_905236725.1 uncultured Selenomonadaceae bacterium
GGAGGCGTTGCAGGTTTAACTGCGGCTTGGCAACTTGTTCAGCTCGGTCATGATGTTACAGTTTTTGATGAGGCTGAAAAAATCGGCGGCAAACTCGCGCAAGTTATTCCACATTCCAGAATTTCGCAAAAAATTTTGAACGCTGAATTAAAACGCATTGAAAATTTCGGCGTGAAGTTTGTGACAAATTGCAAAGTCGATAAAAATATTTTTGAAAAAATTTGCGCTGAAAATGACGCGGTTTTAATTTCAGTCGGCGGTCACAAGGCAAGATTTTTTAATTGGGAAGGCGCGGAAAAATTAACTTTCGGAATTGATTTTCTGAAAAAAATAAATCGCGGCGAAAATGTTTCTGTCGGAAAAAATGTTGTGGTTATCGGCGGAGGAAATTCAGGAATGGACGTTGCGACTTCGGCTTATGAACAAGGCGCGGAAAATGTTGTTGTCGTCGATGTCGTGAAACCTGCCGCATTTGAAAAAGAAATTAAACGCCTTGAAAATTTTGGCGGAAAAATTATTTGGCCTTTCATGACAAAAAAAATCACCGACGAAGGAATTTTTTCCGACGACGGCAGATTTATTGAAGCGGATCAAATTATTGTTTCGATTGGCGAAGAACCGATTTTAGATTTTTTGCCTGAAAGTCCTGAAATAAAAAAATTTCGCGGCAGTTGGTTAATTCCTGACGCTGAGAAAAAAATTTTGCCGAAAGTTTTTGTTGCCGGCGATGTGATTAAGCCCGGCAGATTAACCGACGCAATCGGCGACGCGAGAAAAACTGCGCTGATGATAAATCAATTTTTGAATGGCGAAAAAATTACTCCGCTTGAAAATAAAAATTTAATTCCTGCAGAAAATCTTTCCAAAAAATTTTTTGAAAAATGTCATCATTGTGAAATGCCAGACGCATTGCATGAAAATTTGCGTTGCATTTCTTGCGGAACTTGCCGCGATTGCAAAATGTGTTTAAATTCTTGTCCTGAAAAGGCAATTTCGCGCATTGAAAATTTTGACGGCACTTGGAAATATTTTTCCGACGAAAAAAAATGTATCGGTTGCGGAATTTGCGCCGGAGTTTGTCCTTGCGGCGTTTGGAATATTTCAGACAATCCCGAGGAAATTAAAATGTACAGACTTTGTGAGACAAGTTAAAATATGGTGAAGATTAACGAAAATTACAGGCTCGGTATCGGAACCATTCAAGAAATTTTTAGTATTGAAACTAAAATTGCGATTGCCGATCCTGTTTATGGCGTCAGTTTCGGCTCTTGCGGAGAAAATTTTTTGCGGCTGCCATAGACCTCCCATTGACCCGAAACGTAAAAAAGCCGCCGCTGAATTGATTCTTTTTCAACAACGTTCTTATCGCGAAGTTTCTGACTTGACGGGACTTTCTATGTCGACACTGTATCGATCCGTTCGTGCTTTACGCGATGAACTTACGCTTGCCGGAAAACTTTAAATTTTTTTCCTGCAGAATTGGAAATAATTTTCTCATCCTGACCGAACATCAGAGCTCAATCAATCCAAATATGGCTTTTCGTTGCCTCACTTACGTTGCTCAGCTTTTGAACAACTTGGTGACAAAAAAGAGGAGCTTTATCAAAATGAGTTGATGCACTTTCCCGAACCGCAATGTTTTGTTTTTTCGACAGTGAAAAAAATGAACTGCTGACTAAAAATCTTCGGTTGTCAGATTCATTTTACACCAGTCGCAAGAGGCTTGAATTTATCGTGACTTCCTTTAAAATTAACTTTGCATGGAGCAACCGCTTTTGAAAAAATGTTCCTACCTGAATGACTACAGCACTTTAGTCGGCAGAGTTAAACTTGGCATTAAAAATAAATTATCCCGACGACAAGCCATTATTCAAGCTATCGACTGGTGTATTGCTCACAATTTCATGAAAGAATATTTGACTGAAAAGAGAAACGAGGTGTTTACCATGCTTGACTTCCAGTGGGACTTGGACGAAGCTAAAATTGCTTGGCAAAATAAAGGTCGCGCAGGAGGTAGTAATGTTCAAACGCCGCGCCCGTGTTGTAAGGAGAATCGATATAAACACATTTAATTTTTCCGGCAAAATTGACAAAGATGCTATAATTCGCAAAGAAATGGTTCGTGACTTATAGCCTTACATTTTCTGCAAGGGGTGATTTTTATGTTCCGCAAATTCTGTTTTTTGGCTGTCGTGCTTTGCATGGTCGGTATAATTTTTTCTGCGTCAGCTCGTTCTATTCCGAAAGAAATACCAAGTGAGCCGAATAAGCCCAAAATTTCTCTTCTCCATAAACACACCAAACTCTGCGATGAAACTTCCGCCCAACCCGTTCAAATTATCTGCATTCTGGATCGCTCGGGCTCTATGCGTGAACTCGTTGAGGATACTATCGGCGGTTATAATTCTTTCCTGGACAAACAGAAACAAAATCCCGACAGAGCTCAAGTCACCACCATTTTATTCGACGACCAATACGAAATAATTTCTGATTCTGTCGACCTCAACGCGGCAAATTCTTTAACTTCGGAAGAATATTTTGCTCGCGGTACCACTGCCTTGCTTGACGCTTTGGGCAAAACTATTTCAAACACTCTCGGCAAAATGGAAAAAGAAAAAATTTGTCCCGCTAAACGTCGCGTTTTGTTCTTGATTATGACTGACGGCTTGGAAAATGCCAGCAGGGAATATGACAAATCAACCGTAAAATCTTTAATTGCCTCGACTGCCAAAGAATACGGCTGGAATTTTGTTTTCATCGGCGCAAATATTGATTCCGTCTCCGAAGCTCAATCTTTGGGAATAAGCGCAAAAAATGCCGCTAACTTTTCTCATGACAGGAGCGGTGTTCAAAAATCTTTTGACATGATGAATTCTGCCGCCTCCGAAGTCCGCGAAAAAGGCACTGTTGAAGAACATTGGAAAAACGACTGATTTTTTTCTCATCATAAAAAAATGTTATAATCCTCTCGAAAAATTGTTTGGGAGGAATTTTTTTTATGCCGACGCTCAATTTTATCGGAAAAGATAAAGTTGCAACTTATAATTCGCCGTTCCACACTATCGAAAAAAAATATAATTTCGGCGGCGAAACTCAAAACAAAATTATTCACGGCGATAATTTTCTTGCGCTGAAAAGTCTTTTGCCGGAGTTTAAAGGAAAAATTAAATGCATTTACATCGACCCGCCTTACAACACGGGGAACGAAAATTGGATTTACAACGACAACGTCAACGCGCCGCAAATTAAAAAATGGCTCGGGCAAGTCGTTGGCAAGGAAGGCGAAGATTTAACCCGCCACGAAAAATGGCTTTGTATGATGTATCCGCGCTTGAAACTTTTGACGAAAAAAAAATTGCCCGTTGATTTCACGCGAAAACATTTGTCAAATGACTTACTGACGAAAAAATTTTTTGCGAACGCGAGATTTATTCACACTTCGGCAAGCGGTGCAATGGGTGAAGCGGGAGTTTTTGAAGTTTGGAACAAAAATTTTGAACATTATCGTTGTTATTGGACGGGAAATTTTGATGTCGAAAAATTTCACGAGGCTTTTATGAAAGATGAGGACACGCCCTATTTTAACGAACCCGTGAAAAATGGCTGGTGTTTTCATTACATGGGTTGTGGCAATAATTTTTATATCAAGGAGGAGTTTAACGACGAATATTTGAGAAAATTTGATGAAGGCTTGAAAAACGGCAAAAATTATCCGCGCGACGAAGATGTTTTTCCCGTCGAACAAATTATGTTGGAAGTTTTGAGAAATCAAAAAAATTGAAAGCAGTTTATAAAAAAAAGATAAAAAAAAATTTTTGGGAGGCAAAATTATGTACGGAGCAATTTTGGGTGATATTATCGGTGCGCCGTACGAATTTGACAGAGATGTTGACGGTGTCAGCAAGACGAAGAATTTTACTTTTTTCAAGGGAGATGCATTTTTTACCGACGACAGCGTTATGACTCTCGCGGTTGCCGATGCCTTGCTCAACGTTGATAAAAATGCTGACGAAAAAACTTTTTGCCAAGCTGTCACAAACTCCATGCAGGCTTAGGGAAGAAAATATCCTTACGCAGGTTATGCCCGACATTTTAACGGTTGGCTTGTCGAAGAAAATCCGCAACCTTATGACAGTTGGGGCAACGGTTCGGCGATGAGAGTTTTTTCAGTCGGCTGGCTTTATGACACGCTTGAACGCACTCGCGAAGTTGCGCGTTGGACTGCTCAAGTTTCGCACAATCACCCCGAAGGAATTAAAGGCGCGGAATCTGCTGCAAGCGCGATTTTTCTCGCAAGAAACGGCGCGACAAAAGACGAAATTAAAAATTACATTGCAGAAAATTTCGGCTACGATTTCAGTCGCACTCTTGACGAAATTCGCCCGAATTACCATCACGTCGAAAGTTGTCAGGAAACAGTGCCGGAGGCGATTACTGCTTTTCTTGAATCGGAAAATTTTGAGGACGCGATAAGAAATGCGGTTTCACTCGGCGGCGACGCGGACACTCTCACTTGTATAACCGGCTCCATTGCGGAGGCTTTTTATAAAATTCCGCAAAATTTAGTTGATGAATGCAGAAAAAGAATTGACCTTAGGAAGTGTGGACAAATATTATTTAAGCCATTAAAATACTTGCAAAGTGAATGAAAGCTAAAAAACGACGAGCCAACTTATCATAGCGAGTAGCAATTCT
>CAJOCT010000116.1 GCA_905236725.1 uncultured Selenomonadaceae bacterium
ACAGGAAAATTCGGCGACGGAAAAATTTTTGTCTACGAACTTTCGGACGCGGTGAGAATCAGGACGGGACATCGCGGCGCGGAAGCTATTATGGATATTCCCGGCGAAAAGTTTTAAAAAAATTTGGGAGGTTTTTTTGAAATGAAAAATTTGTTGTACACAATCAAGGCAAACACTCCGAAGGGAGAAATTATCAAAATTCTAAGCGAACACCCTGAAATTAAATTTGTTTCGCTGGTCGGAATTGATTTGGCGGGAAATGACACCGATGAAAAAATTCCGATGGAAATTTTTCTAAATTACATTGACGATTTTTACGCGGGAACGGCGGTTCAGACTGACGGCTCAAGTGTTGTTTTGCCGGGAATTGCAACTTTAAACAACGCAAAAGTTGATATGCCGATTGATCCGAATGTTAATTGGTTCGTAGATTATAATTTTGAGTACTTCGACGACGAAACGAATTTGCCGGTCGGGACTTTGCGCATTCCGAGTTTTTTGATTCACGAAGGCAAGCGCGTTGATTCTCGCGCCGTTTTGACTGATACTTTGTCTTTCGTGAAAAAAGAATTGGTTGAAGTTTTTCATAATAATCCCGAAATTGACGGACTGAATGTCAACGGCAAAGATGTTTCCGATATAATTTTTACGTCGGCAACCGAGTTGGAATTTTGGGTAAAAACACCGCTTGAAGAGGCGGCGATAGAAGAAATGAGCGCGTCGCAGGTTATGCAAGAGCAGTACTGGGAGCGGACTCACGGCGCGGTAAGATGTGCGCTTGAAAAATGCGTCGTCGAACTCAACAGATATAATTTGAAAGTCGAAATGGGTCATAAGGAAGTCGGCGGACTCAAGGCGCAAATTAACGAGTCGGGACATTTGACGCACGTTTGCGAGCAGTTGGAAATTGACTGGAAATTTGCCGATGCGGTTCAGGCGGCTGACAATGAAATTTTTGTGCGGACGATTGTCAAAGAAATTTTCCGTGCAGAAGGTCTTGAAGTCAGTTTTAAAGCCAAACCGATGATCGGACTTGCGGGAAATGGCGAACATACTCATATCGGACTGGCGGCGAAAACTGCGGACGGAAAAATTCACAATCTTTTTGCCGCGAAAAATCCCGAAGAAGATTTTATGAGTGCGGTCGGCTACGGCTCGATTATGGGACTTTTGAAAAATTATGAGGTTATCAATCCTTTCGTCAGCGCGACGAATGATTCACTGAACAGACTTAAGCCCGGTTTTGAGGCTCCCGTCTGTATTGTAACGAGTTTGGGGCATACTCCGAAAATTCCGAGTCGTAACAGAACAATTTTGGCGGGCTTGATTCGCGATTTAAAAAATCCGATGGCGACGCGTTTTGAACTTCGCGCCTGCAATCCGTACACAAATACTTATTTGGTTTTGGCGGCGGCATATTCGGCGATTTTGGACGGAATTAAATTTGCAGTCGATAAAACTTCAATCGATTTACTTACCGAACTCAGCAAAAAAGCCGGTCAGGACGGAAATTATTTGGAAAAAAATCGCGCTTATCGTTCTGAAGAAGATGTTTTTGAAGATTTCACGGCAGAAGAACGCGACGCAATGTTTGGAGCTCCTCCCGCGACGGTTTGGGAAAATATGCAGGCTTTGGAAAATTATCCCGCAAAAGTAAAAGTTATTTCATCAGGCGGCGCACTTCGTCCGAAAATTATTAAATCGTTCAAAGAAGGCGCGTTACTTCGTTGGAAAACCGAATTGCTTGCGAGAATTTTGCCGGAGATGAGAAATATTGTTCGCAAGGCGCACAGAATTGAAACGGATTTTCGCACGGATCAGGATTCTTACAACTGGAACAAAATTAAATTTTGTCGCGAATATCTTGCAAAAGATTCTATTGACAAAAAATCTTTGTTCACTCGCCTTTCAAACGCTTTGAAGTCTGAAGATTTTTCGACGGCATCAAAATTGCAGGTTGAAATGTATGACAAGGTTGAGGAACTCAAACAGCTTTACGACGAATATTCAAAAAATATGTTCTGAAAAATTAGTGAGTAGATCGGTAGAGGGTAGATCGATAGTAACATTTTTTTACTATCGATCTGTCGATCTGCTGATCTGTCGATCTAAAAATCGACTGAAAGGAGATTTTTCTATGTGCCGAATCGGAGCGATAAAAAGCAAAAAGCCCGTCTATCCTTCAGCGGCGTTGCGTTTGATGTTGCCGCAACAGGAAGGTCACGACAATTCAGGCTTTGCAATGGTTATGCAAGACCTTTCCGGAGTTTTTGCAATGTACAAAGATAAACCGCTTTTGTCGATGGCTTGCACAAAACAAGGTGCGCGAATGGTTGAAGATTATATGTCGGCAAAAAATTTTGTGAAAATGGCAGAGTGGTTGCCCGTTCCGAATAAGAAAAAAAATTTGGATATTCAAACGATGCCTTACTACATTTTCAGAAATTATGACTATCCCGAACATTATGACGACAAAGAAAGTCGCGAGGCGTTGTTGTTGGATACGCGGCTGGCTTTGAGAAAAATTTTAACCGAATCGAATCAAGGTTATGTTTATTCATTTTGGCCTGATGTTTTGACGCTGAAAGAAATCGGCGATCCGCGCGATATTGCAACTTATTTCGGACTTTGGGACGACAGCGGCGTTTTGCTTTCAAAAAATATTATTGTCCAATGTCGGCAGAACACAAATTATAAAATTGTTCGATATGCGGCGCATCCATTTTTCCTGCAAGGATATACGCTTTGCGCGAATGGCGAAAATACTTTTTACACGAAAAATAAAGAATTTCAAAAAAATCTTCATCGCGGTTACATCGGCTTTGAATCTGATTCGCAAAATTTTTTATACACGTTGCATTATGTTTTGCATGAGTTGAAGTGGTCGATTCCTTACTACAAGCATGTAATAACGCCGCTTTCTTTTGCGGAGATTGCGGAGCGTCCGGACAAAGATATTTTGCTTTCAATTCGACAATCTTTAGCGCATTTGGAAATTAACGGACCGAACACAATTATTGCAGGACTTCCCGACGGCAGAATGATGACTTGTTGCGATTCAAAAAAATTGCGTCCCGTCGTCGTCGGCGGTGATGATACGACTGTTGCAATTTCTTCGGAAGTTTGCGGCATAAATGAAATTTTACCTGACAGAAATTTTGAAAAAGATATTTATCCGAACGAACGCGAAGTTGTCGTTATCAACAATAATTTGGAGGTGATAAGATGGAAGCAGTAAAAACTCAAGACATCGGCGTTAATGATTTGCCATGGAAAATTGAACATAATCCCGAGCGTTGCACAATGTGCGGAAGTTGCGTTGCGTCATGTACTTTTAAATCAATCAAAGTCGAAGTGCAAAGAAAATCTGTAACTGTTTCTGAAGCAAATTTGCCTGAACCTGTTCACCAACAAATTGCAATGCCTGTTATAAAACAAGTTGCGAGTATTGAAAATGCTTGCAGAGGTTGCGGAATGTGTGAAAAAATTTGTCCGAATAATGCAATTCGACCTGTAAGAAATCCCGACAACCGCAGAAATTTACTTTCCAGAGATCACGGACCTATTAAACGTGGCGGAAGAACAAATTTAAATGCGCAGAGAACTTTAGACAAAATCATTGTCGGCAGAATTTCGCAAATGACTGACCCTTCGCTTGATTCAATTCGACATACTTTTGATATTCGTTCGCCGCTCGGCAGAATTTTATCAGCTAAAGAATTGCCGTTTCAAATGGAGGACGGAAAACTTATTGCCACGAAAAAAAATCCGCCGGTTCGCTGGATTTATCCGCTGATTTTTTCAGATATGTCAATCGGCGCACTTTCAACCAGAGCTTGGGAGGCTGTGGCAATGGCGGCGGCTTATCTTAATGAAAAATGCTCCCTTCCTGTCAGAATGTCGAGTGGCGAAGGCGGAATGCCTGTCAAACTTTTGGAATCGGATTACTTGAAATATTTTATAATTCAAATTGCGTCGGGACATTTCGGTTGGAACAGAATTATAAAATCAATGCCGAAAATGAAAACAGATCCTGCAGGAGTTTTAATAAAAATCGGTCAAGGCGCAAAACCCGGCGACGGAGGTTTACTTCAAGCAGAAAAAGTTGCGCCGCATGTTCAGGCAATTCGCGGAGTTCCGAAAGCAACTTTATCATCTCCGCCAAATCATCAAGGACTTTACTCAATCGAAGAATCTGTCCAAAAAATGCACTTGTCGATGAACGCGGCTTTTGGTTTCAGAGTACCTGTTGCGATTAAATGCGCCGCCTCCTCAACTTCAGTTTCTGTCTACAACAATTTGTTGAGAGATCCTTACAAAATTTGCGGCGGATTTTTTATCGACGGCATACAAGGCGGCACGGGCGCGGCAAATGAAATTTCACTCGACCACACAGGACATCCTGTAGTTTCAAAAATTCGCGATTGTTATAACGCTGCTGTCGAACAAAATGCGCAGGGACAAATTCCGCTTTATGGCGGCGGCGGAATCGGTTTAACAGGAAATGCGGCGGCTGACGCTTTCAAAATGATTTGTCTCGGCGCGAACGGAGTTTTTTGCGGAAAAATTTTAATTCAACTTCTCGGCTGTGTCGGTAATGAGCAAGGGCGTTGCAATGCTTGCAATACGACAGGAATTTGTACTCAAAATCCCAGACTTGTAAAAAGGTTGGACGTTGACAAGGGCGCACAAAAAATTGTTGATTATGTTCTTGCCTTCGACGCGGAATTAAGAAAATTGATGGCTCCGATTGGAAACAGTTCACTGCCTGTTGGAAGAAGTGATGCGCTTGTTTCGACCGATAAAGCCATTGCCGATAAACTTGGTATCCAATATGTCTGTTAGGCGGATTGAAAAATGAACAATTACAAAGTTATTGACGAAAAAAATTGGGCGCGGAAAATTCATTGCGCGATTTTTAGAAATTATGTTGAGCCGAATTTTTGCGTGACTTTTGAAGTTGATGTGACAAATTTTTACAAGAAAATTAAATCGCAAAATTTATCTTTTACGCTGTCGATGGTTTATGCGGTTTGCAAGTGCGGCAATGAAATTGAAAATTTTCGCTACAGATTTTTGGACGGCAAAATTATTTTATTCGACAAAATTGACACAGCTTTTACTTTGCTGGATTCTGAGACAGAACTTTTTAAGGTCGTGAATGTGCCTTTTGTAGAAAATCTTCAAAATTATGTTGAACTTGCAAAAAAAATTTCAGACGCGCAACAAGAATATTTTACCGCGCCACTCGGCAATGATATTTTTCAATGTTCGTCGCTACCTTTTTTGACTTACAAACACATTTCGCACACAATTTCCGGAAAAAAAGATAATTCAACGCCGCTTTTTGACTGGGGAAAATTTCACGAAGTCGGCGGAAAATTATTTATGCCGCTTTCCGTGCAAGTTCATCATTCATTTGTGAACGGCTTGCATATCGGAAAATTTGCTGACAAACTCCAAAAATTTTTGGACAAATTATAGGAGAAAATAAAATGTTGAAAATTGACACGATAAAAAATAATGAGCGAATGTCAACGCAAGACCTTCTGCTGAAAATTGAAGACGCTGTGAATTCCGGCGAAACTGATTTTGAAATTTCTGCTTCAGGTCAACATGATATTGGCGGGCCGCTTTGGCATCCTGAAGGAAAAATTTTAAAATTTCATGTTACAAACGCAGGTCAACGCGTCGGCTCAATGGCTTTGCCGAATACAGAAATTATTATCGAAGGCTCAACTTCGGCTGATGTCGGTTGGCTTAATGCCGGCGGAATTATTACAGTTAAAGGCGACGCAGGTGATACTGCCGGACATTGTTCAAGCGGAGGAAAAATTTATATCGGCGGTC
>CAJOCT010000117.1 GCA_905236725.1 uncultured Selenomonadaceae bacterium
TTTTGACAGGTATGTTGCTTTCTTGCATTGTGTTTAAATAGAAGCCTTCCGACCGCCAATCACAGAACCAATATAAGCAACATTTATTTTTTTTTGCTACGCGATTAAATTCGGCAAAAAGCATTTTATAAAACGGTTTGCAAATTACCAAGTCATTAAGTTGCGCGTTTTTTTCGTATCCGTGCGTCATTCCCGTGAAATATGGCGGGTCGCAACAAATGACATCGATTGAACCGTCGGGAATTTTTTTCATTCCTTCAAGGCAATCTTCGCAAAAAATTTTGTTCTGCATAAAAATTTTCTCCTTAAATTTCAAGTTCGCCGTAAACGGTAGTCAGCGAAATGTCAATCTGCAAGTCGTTCGCGTGTTCGGTTTCGGTAAATTCAATTTTGTCAATGCTCCGAATGTAAGGATTAACCATCAGCGTTTCTATTAAAGTGCGTTTCAACTCCGAGCGACGTTCTTTCACTCCCATAACCTTGCCGATAAATTTATGAAGTTCGATTCCGTAACGCCACGAATAGGCAAGATACGAAAATCGCTCTGTGCGAAGTGCTTTATAAATCCACACCTTCAACGCCTCATTGCCTTCAAGCAAAATATGATTGCCGTCGCCGTCATAAATGAAACAATCTTTCTCAAAGTCCCACGCATATTCTTTGAACGGCGATAAATTTTCAACGTCGATAATTGCAGTCGAATTTAAAAATGGAAAGTCCGCACTCATTTTTCCTCACCTTTGTAACCTTTCGATAAATCAATCAATTTGTCGGTAATTAAAAAGCGTTGCCCGTTTTTAATCGGAACAACGCTCACAATATCGCCGACTTTCAAAGTATCGGTGTAAATTATCGTATCGGTGTAATCGTTATCAATTTCGTGCGAATGTTTTTTATCGCTACAACCGCAACTTTCAGATTGTGTACCGCTTTTAATGTGACCTTTGCCCGTGCGTTTGTAACCTGCAAGAAGATATTCGGCGATATAAATTTGTTCTTTCGTCAGTTCAATGTTATTCCATTTGACTTTGATATTCGGCGGCGGCGATGAAATTTCTCCGACGCTTGATTCCATTGATTCGTGACTTGCCGCCAAATTGTGCATTGAATTAACCATTGAATTTACAGATTGCTCTGCAGGCGGTATTTGTTCCGGCATTATTTTTTTTCCTCGCTTTCAGATTTACGTTTGCGCTCCGATTTATTTTTTGACTTTGATTCTTTTTTCGGCTTTTCAGTTTCGGCTTTTTCCTCCGTCATAACGTTTTCAAATTCGAGTTTTAATTTCATTTCGTGCAAGCCGTCTTTGAAAGTGTGAGTATCGGATTTTATCCAAAACTGCCCAGTGAAAAGAAAATCCTTGATTTTTATCGAGTAACTTGAAACAACATCATAATTGCCGAGTGCCACAACATTTCCCTCGCGTTTCGGCTTCGTGAGTAAAGCCTCCGCCTCTTTTTTCGTGTCCTTGTTCGGGTCTTGCTTGTAGATAACTTGAAACATCGAATGCTTTTGAATGCTTTCGTCGTCTTTGACATATTCAAGCCCGTTGCCTTTGTCGTCCACAACTTGAACTTGATTTATAAGTTGTTCGATCGATTCGCGATAAATGCTGTCAGTCATATTTTTTGAAGAATCAAGGTCGAAATTTTCAATCAGCGTTCCTTTTTCGATAACGTCCAATTTGTCGGCGTTCATCAAAACTTGATAGAGTTTTTTATTTTTTTTGTGAGCCTCCGTGTAAGCCGACAAAATAATTTGATAGCCCGTCTTTGAATTGGCGATGAAAGAAACTTTTTCGCCCGTTTTCGCGATACTGCCGGGCAAAACGCCCATTTCTCTGCACATTTGCGCCGCAATTTCTTCGGGCAATGCGTCAGTGAATTTTTTCGTTGACTTCGAGCGATTCAAAACAAAGCAGTTATCGTAAGCCACGCAATGAACTTCGGACTTTGCTCTGTCGCGTTCAACTTGATAAATATTTCCGACAAAACGCAAATTTCCCTCATCGTCGAAACCGTGAACTGTGTACCCGCAATTATAGTCAACAATCGGAAGTAAAGAATCTCTGTCGTCTTGAATGAATGTAAAATCTAATTTTCTCGCCGCTTGAGTGCGGTCACCCGACCACGTGCAGGAAGTTAAAAGCGGCGTTATATCCGTCGTATTTTTTGCGATAATTGAAATTCTCATTTCACCACGTCCAACCGTCCCCGTTTATTTGACTGCGAATATTTTTCAAAGCTAAATGTTGAAGAGAATTTTTGTCTTTGAACTGCTGAATTTTTTGAAATGTGCCGTATGCTTTTTTCGATTTTTCCAAAACGTCACGGGCTTTATCAACAAAACTTTGTTTTTGACTTTGAGATTGCTCCGTCAGCGGTCTTTCCTTCAATCCCGTGTTTTCGTCAACTTGTTGCTGATTATTCGCGGGCGGCGTATTCAAATTTTTATATTCCGTCAAAGAAATATTGTAGTAAATATCTCGTGAGCCGTCCCGTTCGTCGTAATCAAAACTCATTATCGCTGTCATTAAATTTATCGGCGAATCGGTGATAATCAGTCGAACGGGTTTTTTTGATTCTTTCCACTTCGTTATTTGGTCAATGATTTCATTCGGCTCTTTGCGGTCGCCCACGACGAAAGGATAATTGTGAACTGTCGCGGGAAGAAAAATCCCGAATTTAATTTTTTTGAGTTTTGCATTTCCGAAAATTAAAGCCTCGCCGAAATCCAAAATGTCAACGATTTTATTCATCTGCTCCGTCTCAACGTTATACTTGCGCGGCGTGACCGGCAAAACGATTTTTACATTGTCGGCAGTCAGTGAAACAGTTCGCTTTTCGGAAGTTCCGCCTAAAAGATAATCGCCCAAAACGTTCGCATTTGCCCAAATTTGAGAAAACGTCATAAAAATCACCACCGTTAAACCAATTCGGAATTGTTGACCGCGCCCGTAAATAATTCTTGCAGTCGGTGAACAAATTCGTCAAAATTCATTCCGCTTGAAATATTCACTCCGCCGAAATTAAAATTATTTGTCGGTGAATTGTTCGTCGTCGTGTTCGATTGCGTTGCTTGCGGAATATCGAACGAAGGAATTTCTAAAGAATCAAAATCGAAATTGAAAGGCGATTGCATAGAACTTAACTGCTCAAGCTGTGCCTGTCTTTTCGCCGCCGCAACCATTAAATCATCGTCGGCACTGATTCTGTTAAATTCGGGGATTTCAAGCCCTTCAATATTTCCGAGCGAATCAAAATTTCTTTCTTGCGGACTGGGAATATCGGCTTTTGATATACTTCCTAAAATATTTTGCAAAGTCTCAAAAGGCGATTGATTAAAAATTGCCGACCTTCGCAAGTTGTTTAAAGTGTTGTTTGAGCGGATATTCTCGAAGACATCATCGCGCTGTGAATTTATTCGTCGATTTAAAATATCTTCCATAAGTTTTTGAGTTTCGCCGCCGTCACTTGCAAACCCCGACGTTAGAGGTAAATTATCTTTCATTTCGTGCCGCAAAATATTTTTCGTTGTCGAGTGCGGATAAATTTTTGCGCCTGAAGGAAGTAAAATTAATTCTCCGCCGCTTTCGTTAATCTCCGACCAACCGCCCGCAAAATTACTTGTGCCTTTCGCGTTGTGTCCGATTCCGCCGATTCCGATTGCCGCCGCCGCACTGCTTGCCATTGCCGACAATGACGCAATTTTCGACGATAACCAACCGCTTAAACCTTCCCACGCAGATTGAATCATTCCGATTCCTGAATTTAATCCCGCCGCGATTGCCGCTCCTGCGCCGCTTGCAACTCCGCCAAGTCCCGCGAATAATCCGCCGAAAAATCCGGGCAATGCTCCCCACGCCGATTGAATTGTTGCAAGTCCTTCACTCGCTGAAGTCGAAATTGTACTGAAAGCCTCTGACGCGGCAGTCGGTATTTGCGCAAAAGTTTCGCTGATTGAAGGCACTATTCCTGAAATCATTTCGGGGATAACGTTTAACTGTTCGCTGACAGTTGCGCCGATTCCCGAAAAGTCGGGCAAGATTGAAGTTAAATCAATTCCCGCCATTTCTGCAAATTGTTCGGTCAACCATTGCGATATTCCGAGTGGCGGAAATAAATTTGAAATACTAAATTCGGGCAGTTCGAGATTTTTAAAAAATTCGCCGATGTTCGGCAATTCAATTCCCGTAAACAATCCCGAAAGTGAAGTTTTTATTCTGTCAATTTTCGTGCTTACCGTGTTTGAAACAAAATCAAATTCGTTTTGAATTTTTGCTCCGAGATTTAATTCGGGAAGTTCAAATTTCGGCAGTGTCGGCGGCGTAATTTTTTGCGGCGTGATATTATTTTGCAAAGGCGTATAAGTTTGTGGCGTGACTTGCTGAAAATTTTTCTGATAATCCGTCCCCTGTTGTGCGGGAGGTTTTTCACTCTTGAATAAATTTCCCCACCAATCCTTCAATGATTTTAACCCGTCATCAATTCCTTTTCGGTTAAGTTCACTGACTTTTGAATCTAAATCATTTTTCGCCGAAAGATTTTTTTGCGTTGAAATTTCTTGA
>CAJOCT010000118.1 GCA_905236725.1 uncultured Selenomonadaceae bacterium
GCAAGCGAATTTCCGACATATGCTGATTGGTGCAGATTTCGGGACTTTTACGGCGGCGACTCCCGCGTAAATTCGCGCCGTTATCACCGTGCGAAAAACTCAATAAAAAAAATCCGTCAAATGACGGACTAAGATTTGCGGCGGCTTGAAAAGTTTCCGACCGACAAGCCGCCTTTATATTTTGAGTTTGCAAAAATTGAGGAACGCTGTAAAATAAACGTGCCAAAGTAAAAATCCACAGCGCGATATATTTCTGCTTTTTCAATCTTAAGCCGAATTATCGCCTGTGTCAAGACAAGAAAGGCGGTAATTTTTTTGAACGAAGAAAAAAATATTCAACTTCAACCTGTAAACAAAATGCTTGTTCCGATCGACAAGATTAGCCCGGGATTGTTCGGACTTACAGACTTGAAACTGAAAAAAGTCGAAGGCAAAAAGAATCAGTACACTTTTTCTGATTCGGGCGTAAATGTGCCGATTTACCTTGAGCCGCCGAGCGGTGAAAAACTTGAAACTTCGGATTTTGCTATTTTCTGTGCGGCTTGTTCGGAATATGCGGCAGGTAATCCTGTTTTCACTATCCGCCGTTTGTGGAAGAAAATTGGCGGTGGCGGTTATCACCTTTCCAACGAAATGAAAAAATTTATTTCAGCTTCTGTCGAAAAACTTCAGTACACAAAATTTTCGGCAGATTTATCGGAAATCAATGAGAAATTCAAATGCGAAGGCGAAAAATTCTTCAAAAGTTATTTGTTGCCGATTAAGTCTATTGAAACCCGGGTCAACGGAAAAATTTCAGACGCGGTCTTTCAGATTATCGACACGCCGCCACTTTTGGAAATCGCGCAGAACCGAAAGCAATGCACCGAGTACGACTATAGACTGCTTGATGTTCCTAGTTTTCGGACGACGGAGACCACACTCAATATAAAATTCTATTTGTTTTACCGAGTGAATACCATTGTCGGCAGTCATAATCCGCACAAAAAACATTTTTGCGGTAAAGGCAAGGACGGCAAATTAAAATTCCGCACTGCCAAAAAATTAACGCCGATTATTTCGCTTGATACGCTTTACGAAAAGTGCGGATTGTCGGAGGCGGACAAAGGAAAGAAACGCGATGCACGAACAGTAATCTCAAAGGTTATGAACCACTTCAAGGCACAAGGTTTAATCACCGATTGGCACTTTGAGAAAAAATACGCAAAAATGCATTCAATTCACTTTGAATTTACCGTCAAAAATTCAAAAAAATCTCAAAAGAAACCGCGTCAGAACGTCGTTTCCGAGTAGAATTTTTTTTTAAAATTTATTCTACCGCTAGTGCATATATCACACTCCGCTAGTGCATATATCACACCCCGCTAGTGCATATATCACACTTTGGATATATAGGGGGGGATACGAAAAATTAAGGCGTGGTGCGGGTTTACGGGACATAGGAAAAAAGCTATATAGTTCTATAAAAACTATAACTACATTGACGGCTTGGTGGCTAAAGCCAGCCGCCAAGTAGCAGGAAGAAAAGTAGTAAATTTGTAAGTGATACTGTTTTCCATATCTCTTACTACTAAATATTAAAAAAATTGGAGGCAACTTGTATGAACAACGAAGAAATTTTGACAACTGTCGAATTGGAACAAAAAATTTTAGGCGAAATGACTTGTAAAGACGGCGTGAGCATTCCGAAGGCACTTACAATTTTGAAGGCGGAGGATTTTTCAACCGCAGAAAACAGGTTTCTTTTTAATTTCCTCGTTGGGCTTAATCAGCGTGGAATTAAGACTGAAGGTTACGCGGTTATTGGCGAATTGAAGAAGGCAGGATATACAACGGAGCAACTTTTAAATGTAAATGATTTTCTGTTTGCAGAATATACAGACGCATATATTTTGCAACACGCTAAAATGCTCAAGGAAAAATCGGATATGCGCCGCTTGTTGTCGTTCACGGAGAAAACGAGGTCGGCAATTCAGGAAGGCAAGAAAACCGTTACTGAAATTATTTCCGATGTTTTAAATGAAGTTTCGGGCTTTACTGCCGCCGATGTTGCGACAAGATTCACCACGTCGAAAAATTATTTTACGAATGATTTTGAATTGGAGATTGAAAAGGCGAAAATGTACGCACGGCGCGAAACAGGCTTTTCAAATATCGACGAAAATCAGATATTCGGTCCGGGATTGTACATAATCGGAGCAGTACCTGCTTGCGGAAAAACAAGTTTTTCGTGGCAATTGGCAGAGCAACTTTCAAGAAAAGGCGAGACCTGTATTTTCTGCAGTTATGAGATGAGCAGGTTGGAACTTTTCACAAAGTCAATTTCGCGTCAACTTTTCTTGAATGATTCTAAAGCAAAATTGACTGCCGCTGAAATTCGGCGCGGCGGTGTAAGTGCCGAAGTTAAGAAAATTATCAAGGAAAAACAAAACGATGATTCAGACTTGCGCGTTTTGGAACTTCACGATGAAACGGTTGACGATTTATTGAGAATGTTGCAACCGCTTTGTACGGAAAAATGTAAATCGCCGATTGTTTTTATTGATTACCTGCAGATTATTCCGAGTGCGAAAGACAACACCAAGAACGGAATTGATGACACGGTACGAAAATTGAAAGTCTTTCAACGTGCCACTGATACCACTTTCATTGTCATCAGCAGTTTCAATCGCACTAACTACAATCAGACCGTTTCGTTTGAATCTTTCAAGGAATCGGGCGGCATTGAATTTACGGCAGATGTTGTTTGGGGTTTGCAGTTGAACGTGATGAAAGAGTTCAAGAAAAAGAGCGACGACTTTTCAGTTGCTATTCGTGAAAAGGTTGAGGAGGCAAAAAGACAGCAACCGCGACAAATTCAGCTGAAATGTTTGAAGAATCGGCAGGGGCAAAATTACGATTGCTATTTCAAATATTATTCGGCTCACGACCTTTTTGTTCCGTGCAAAGAATCGGATTTTGGAGAAAAAAATAATTTGGATTGGAATGAATAAATTTTGTAAAAAAATTCGCCGTCAATCATCGGCAGAATCAGCGATTTTTAGCGTTTCACAGTGTGAAATGCGGAAATGAACATTTTAAAAAATGCGCCGATAGAGACGCTGAAAAATGTAGGTTAATGGTTTTATGCCTATGAACCAATTTATACGGCAAATATGAGCGTTTAAATGGAAATACGACGGCGGTGGAAAAATATTCTGCCGCCGATTTTTAAAAAATGGAGTGAATCAGAATGATTGCGATAAATTTCACAGTGGCGGTTGAACCGATACCACAACCGAGACCGAGATTCTCAAAATTCGGCGGTGTGTACTTTTCAAAAGAAATAACCGAGTACAAGGCGAAAATTTCACAAGTGGCACAGGCGACAATGCAGAAACTTCAACCTTTGACAGGTGACTTGTCGGCGGTAATCCGATTGTATCGAAAATTTAAACGTTCCTCGCGTCGTTATGGCGACTGCGACAATCACGCGAAGGCAATCTGCGACGCACTGAATAAAATCGTTTACGCTGATGATTCGCAGATAGTTCGGTGTGTCGTCGAGAAATTCACCGACAAAGAAAATCCGCGTGTCGAAGTCGAAATTTTGGAGATTGACGAATGGAATTTTTCTATCTGTAAATAACCTGCGCGAAAAGTCGGAGAAAAATTTTCGGCATTGCGTGTTGGCTTGAATATGGAAATTTGACGTTTTTTTCTGTCGGGAACACTAGGGGGGTTGGAATTTTCGCCTTAGGATTTTTTCACGCGACGAAACACGATAGCAAAACTTAACACTGCTTAAAGGAGATGATTACATTGTTAAATCCGAAACAAACAAAATTCTGTGTCGAATATTCAAAGTCGGGAAACGCGACACGGGCTTATCAATCGGCTTACGGCTTGTCAGATGATCGGGCGTGTGAGTCGGCGGCAAGTCGTTTGCTTGCAAATGATGAAGTAAAAAAATATTTGCGCGAACTTTCGGAGCAAGTTTCTGATTCGACTGTTGCAGACCGTCAAGAGTTGATGAGATTCGCAACGGCGACTTTGCGCGCTGAAATCACGAACACAATTTTAGACCGTGACGGCAACACTGTTGAATTACCTGCACAGCTGAAAGACCGTTTGAAGGCACTCGAACTGCTTGCAAAACTTCAAGGCTTGTTTGTCAGCAAACAGGAACTTGAAATTTCGCAGTCTATCCCGATTGTTATCAACGACAACATTTAAATCTGCGCATAATCCGAGAAAAAGAATTACGGGAAAATTTTTTGACTGCGTAGCAAGCCCGTACAGCGTTTAAAAATGACTTCGACGATAGTTTACCTGCTGAAAAATAGGCTTGTAAACGCCTGTATTTGACCATTATGACGTTGTGACGGGCTTGTTTACTGATTGACTGCCGATATTTTCAATGATATATTTTGTTCGGAGTGGTGATTTTGTATCGAATAAGATTTTACAAAGACAGGCAGGGAAAGAGACCTGTAGTCGAATATCTGAAAAATTTGCGCGAAAGTAAGAATGAGCGCGACAACCTTAAAACTTTTGGGAAAAGCGGCGGGATTGCCGTATGTAAGACACATTGACGGGGAATTGTGGGAGTTAAGACCTGCGCGAGACAGAATTTTATTTTTCTCGTGGATCGATAATCAGATTGTGCTTTTACATCAGTTTACGAAAAAGACACAGAAAACGCCGCGCAGTGAAATTGACAAGGCAATGAGAGAAATTGCCCAAGTAAAGGAGAGTGGATTAGATGATTGATAATGAATATTCGGAGGCTTTGCAACAGGCACGGAAAAATCTTGCAGACGTTAAAGAACGTGGCGAGGACGCATTAAGCGACGATTGGGACGACGTAAGAAAAGAAATTTTCACTGCCGACGAAATTGCAGAATCAGATTCAAGAGTTGCCGTCATCAGCGCGTTAATCAAGGCACGGCAGGAACGCGAGATAAATCAAAAGCAGTTTGAAGAATTTATCGGAGTAGTCGAAACAATACAGAAAATGCTTGCATTGTCGGGTAAGCAGTTGGCAGTTGTTTCGATTTAAAATTTTCGGGAAATATAGAAATGAGAAATACTTCGAGCGTAAAATGTTCGGATTATTTTTTGTCGAAAAAACAACAGACCACTGCACCATAAGTGCTGATTTTTTCGGTATGAAAAGTTATGACGTGTTATGAAAAAGTAGTCGAAGAGCGCATCACATTTAAAATTTTTTGTATGACGAGGAGTTTTGAATTCGTGGAAAATTTTTGAACAATCTGCGCGAAAATTTAAGTTGAAAAAAGTTTCGGGGACAAAATTTTTTCGCAGTGAAAATTTTTTTCAAAGTTCAATTCCGACAAAATTTTTTCGGCAATAAAAATCTTTTTGAGATTCTGAAAGATGTTTCGGGGAAAAATTTTGGATACTTCAATTTTCGGATTGAAGTATTTTTTATTGTTGCGATTAAGTTAAAAAAATGTTTAAATACAGGTTATAGTCATATACTGTAATTAAAATATTAGACTAATTTAATCATAAAAAATTATTTTTTTCTTGACTTTTTATGTTTAATTGTTTAAAATAACTAAAAAATATAAAGGAGTGTTTAAGATGACAAATGCAATTACAATTTCCAACGAAACAGTTAATCAGTTGTCGGTTAATTGTTTAACTGAAAATTTAGTTGCCGATTGGATAAAATTTTGTGACGTTAAACCCGAAACGCAGAAAACTTATTTGAAATCAATCAAGCAATTTCATTTGTTTCTTGCGGAGCGTGGTGTAAAAAATCCGTGCCGTGATGATGTCATTGCTTTTCGTGATACACTCCTGTTGAATCATAAGGTGACGACCGTGCGCCTGTATTTGTCGGCGGTTAAATTGTTTGTTCGTTGGCTTGCGTCAAAGGGATTCTGCGCGAATTTCGCCGACAACGTCAAAGGCGTGAAAGTTCCTGCAACTCATAATCGCGACGCTTTAACGCTGGACGAAAGCAAACAGGTTTTAAAATCCTTCAAAGGCAAAGACGTGAAGAGTTTACGCGACAAAGCAATTATGGCGTTGATGTTGTCTTGCGGGTTACGTTCCGTTGAAGTCGTCCGCCTTGATTGCGGAGATATTGAAAGACGACGCGGGAAAATTTTCATTCGCGTTCACGGTAAAGCCCGTGACGGAAAAGTGGACAAAGTGCAACTGCCACCGCAAGTCTACAAACTCATTCAAGATTACTTGAAACTGCGCGGAAAATATAAAGCTGATGAGCCGTTATTTACTGCCACAAGTCACAGAAACGCAGGACAGCGACTTGAAACTCAAACTATCTCCAGACTTGCAAAAAAATCTTTTCGAAACGTCGGAATTGATAGCCCGAGAATTACCTGTCACAGTTGCCGTCATTCTGCCGCAACGAATATGTTGATTTTTGGCGTGGATATTGCAAAAGTTCAGCAAACACTTCGTCACCGTAATCCTGTGACAACGCAAATTTATCGTCACGACCTTGACGAGTTCAATAATGACGCGACTAATATTGTTGCGGATATGCTTTTTGGATAAAATGAAAGGAGATGTAATTTTTATGGCTAGACCCACAAAAGACGAAAAAAAGAGCGCTCGTCTTAATTTGGCACTTGTTCCCGACCTTAAAAGTTCCCTTGAAAAGTTGGCGGCGATTGACGAACTTTCAGTCAATGCGCTTGTCGAAAAAGTTTTGTCGGCTTATGTCGGAGAACGTAAAGCCGAAATTTCGGAGTTTGACGCGGCTTTAAAAAAAATCCGTGCCAAGCGTGATAAAACGTCGGAAGACAATTCAACTGTGAAGGACGCTGATGATAATGAGTAAATCTCAAAATGCGTTCGCACTTCGGAATTTCGATAAAAATCATATCCTGCAAAGACCGATTCTAAAAAAATTTGTTCAGGTTGACGGAGATTTCTTTTTAAAAGACAACTGCGCGACCGATGATGAAATTATTCGGGACTTGTCGGCAATCGCTGATGACGTAAATAAAAACGAACTCAATTTAAGACGATTGCGCGTTATTTGGGAACGATTGATTTACTTTCAGACAAAAATGATAGACCGCCGACACTTGCCGCGTTTGGTACGTTTTAAAAGGTCTACCGTAAATCCCGAATTAAAAAAACGTGCAAATGATTTTCGCGACAAATACGACGAAGCCGCAATTCAAATTACGATAACTGCCGCATATGTTGAAAAAAAGATTGAAGGACTTGAAAAATCTATTCAACAACAAAATAGGAATCTTTTCGCAAGTCGGTTGAAAAAGGCGCGGCAGGATAAAAAAATCTCGCAACGTGATTTATCGGATTTAACTAAAATTAACCGAGCCGATATTGGACTTTATGAAACTGCGAAAAAATTTCCTTCACTTGATAATTTTATAAAAATCCTGCGATGTACAGGAGTTTCAGCCGATTGGTTACTTGGAATGGAGCGGAAATAAAATCCACTCCATTTTTTTATTGACAGGAAACAAAATTTAATTTAAAATATTCCTGTTGGTCAAAACAAAGCAGTAGTTAAATACAAAGTAATGAGGTGAGAAAATGGAAAAAATCAGCAAACAAAAATTAAAGACCGCGATGATTTCGGCTTGTATCGGAACACTTGGACTTGCACAAGCGGCAAATATTCAACCTGCTACAATCTCTAAATTTCTGAAAAATGATTCGCAAGCGCGACTGCCGACTGTCTCAAAAATTTGCAAGGCATTAGGCGTTCAACCTGTTGAAATTTTGAAAGGAGATGATTTCAATGAAACGCAAAATAAAAATTTATCCGCGTGATTTTCAAGCTGAACACATTGCAAGCGAATTTCCGACATATG
>CAJOCT010000119.1 GCA_905236725.1 uncultured Selenomonadaceae bacterium
TTTCGCGTAAGTTGAACTCATTCCGTCGATTGCGGATTTATGGGCTTGCAAAACGTCCGCAACAGTCGAATCGGAAAACAAAACCACGTCCGCCGAAGTCTCGTTATGCACAACGTCAAAGCCCGTACCTTCCTCATTCGGAATTTCAAGCTGTCCCTTGATTGTCATTTTTTCACCCCCAGTAGACAGAATCAAGTCGCAGGATAAACCTGATGCCAAGTGTCTGTCGCCTCACCTGATAACGGTAAACTGCGAGTAAAAATATATCCTCCACCAAATGCAAGTTGCTGTCTGCCATAAACTCCGCCATTTGTGTCGTTTGTGATAACTAAAAATGTACCAACGTTTTTTATTCCCCAAGTCGAACCTATTCCTACTGCAAAATTAGCGTTGGGATTATTGATATTGTATGACGAGTCTGCCCACGAAATTTTTTGATCTAACAATTTCTTTAAGCCCCATTGCGATATTCCTTTTGTCGTGCTTCCGTATGCACCCTCAATTTCGTTGCTTGTTCCCAACTTATTGTTGAGTTCGTTGGTAATGGCGGCTTGCGTCATACCTGCGGTAGTGCTTGAGCCCGTCGAACTTAACAAAGAAATATTCGAGCCACCGCCCGAAGTCGTGATGTTGACGTTGCCCGAAGAATTGAAACTGCCCGAGCCTGTTACCGAGCCTGTGAGTTGAATCGTTCCGCCCGTGACTTTAGAGGCAGAATCAGCAGTGGTAGCACTTGCCGCCTTTGCCGTTGTTCCGAGTTTTCCGCTCAATGCAGAATTGATTGACGCGAATTGAGATTGTGCGTCGGCTTGCGTAAGATATTTACCTGCCAGCTGTGCAACAATCGTGTCGATATTTTCAATAATAAAATCTTTCATCTTGGCTTTTACGCCGTCGTTATAAAGTTCGTCCAGTGCGTCTGCCATTTTTCTTTCAGCCATTTTTTATTCCCCTCCGTATTTTGAAGTGTTAATCCAAATAACATTTGTATCGGTCGGTTGAGTAGCTCCGACTGAAACTTTTACGCCACTTGAAGAAACAACGGTGTCGCTACTCGAATTATTTTCAAGAGTGGTTACGCGAGTTTTCAGCGGTTTTACTGCCTCGTTGTAAAATTGATTAAAAGCGTCAGCCTGTTTTCTTGCCATAAAATCATCTCCCGTTAAAAGAAAAAGGAGTTGCCGCAAACTGTGACAACTCCCCAGTTTAAATTATTCGCCGTCCGAAAATATTTTTTTCAGCTCCCGTAATATTCATTGCAAATTGCGGTAATGTCAGCCGCGCTTGCCGTCTCAACGTCTTCAAGTTGAGCGTAATTGCTAAGGTCGATAGCCCCCATAAAAATATCGTATTTGAAAGTCGTGCCGTTGTCGGGCGTTACGATTGCAACGTTGGTGTTTGCCGGATAATCTTTTCCCGCGCCTTCGTTAAAATCGGCGGTCGTGGTGAATGCGTCCGTGACGTTATAAACCATTCCGAGCGTCGTATCTGTTGCAACGGGAAGATTGGCGAAAGTAACGTTTCCGCCCGCTTTGTAAACAGAAGAAAATTTCGCGTCAATTTCGCTTTTTGTGTAAGCGTCAGTGATTCCGTAATCGGCAAGAGAAGTTCCCGCGTCCGCTTTGCTTTCAATTTCATTTTTGAGCGCGGTCGTCAAATCGGTTTTTGCAACTTCGTCTTTTTCGGCGAGGTCACCCAAGTCGGCAGAATTGACTTTTCCGTTAATTTTCGTCGCAAGAGCAACAGTCAAATCGCTTTCGCCGACTTCATCTTTAGTTGCGAGGTCGCCCGCGTCAGCGTTTTTGAAAAAGCGAGCGTCATTTTTCTGCGCCATATCCTGCGCAATTGTCATCATATCATCAACTGTAATTTTACGATTGTTAGCCATTTTTAAAACTTCCTTTCAAAATAAAAAATTAAAATCATCTGCGAAAAAATTTTTTAATCACACGGAGCGCGAGGAAAATTTTTCATTTCCGTTCACCGCCTTTCGCAAATAAAAAAAACGACTGAAAAATTCAATCGTCCCAGTTGTACGTATTCTTTATTGCCTCAATGTCATCGGCAGTTGCAAGTTCGCCGAAATCGTCAACAACAGGCTCGTCAATCGGCTCATCGTCGGGATTATCGGAAGGCAATTTCGGTTTTGTCGGCTTAGTTTCGTCTGTGCCTGAATCAATATGAACGTAACTGCCGTTGATTATCGCTTGAATTTCAGCCGCCGTCGGAATTTCGCCGACTAAATAATTTTCTATGCCGTCGTCGGGCGTTGAAGTGTAAGTTCCGTTGATAATCGCTTGAACTTCCACCGCAGTTGCAACGCCGTTTGATTCCCCTTCGCCGTCCGAGCCTGTCGGAATGTAAATTCCTTGAATTATTTGCTGAATTTCACCGATACTCGCCATAAGATTTTTTTTCTTTTCGTCGTCGATTTTCCAGTCAATATAATTCAGATAAGCAAAAAGCCATTCCGTTCTGTTCGCCAACTGTTGATTCGGCAGGTTATCCACTCCGTCAACTCCGCCCAAAACTTTATCACCGAACTCAAGCTGATAAATTCCTTTTTCCCAAGTAATATCTTTTGGCAAGTGCCGAATTTCGTGCGGTTTACCCGTTAATGACGAAATGCCGAAACCGATATAATTTTTTTCTACCGCCGCCATAATTTCACCGCCTTTCTAAAAATGTAAAAGCCAGTAGCCGACAATTTCAATATCGGGGAATTTGTCAATCACGCCGACTTTTCCGCTCGCCGAATCGCGCCTTACTCTGTGAGAAAACATAACATCATCGGAAGTAAAAAGCGCAAATTCGCGAATTGACAGCCCGTTCGCTTGACTTTCGCCAATTTTAAATTCAAATTTCGCGTCGCGTCCGTCAACAGAAATATTTTCTAGCGGAAAAAGTTGTTGGTCTTGCAATTCGGTATCTTCCTCCGCCTCCGCGTCACTACCCGAGCCTAAACCTATTTGAGTTATTGAGTTTGTCGAAAATCCCGCCGCCAGTTCCGCAAGTCTGCACCTGCCGCAATCGACAACCAAGTTGTGGTCTGCCCACTCGTCAATAATTTTTCCATTTCGTCGAACTTCAATTTTAAATTCGCCTCTGCATTTCGGCGTTGAATCTTGCAAAACAGTTTTCATTCAATCATCACTCCAAATTCTGTACGTTCGATTTTTTTATCAAAATTAAATTCGCCGTTCCTGCAAATATTTTTTATTGAACGACTGCCGCTTAAATCATCGGCAAAATTCAAAGTTTCGCCGCGATAATGCGTCCCGTCGTAATGAAAATTTCCTCTGCGTGAAAGAGCGATTTTTATTTCAAGACTTCCGCTTTCAACGGGCTTTTCGATTTCCTCCGAAAAAGTTTTTTGAATTTTGACATCGAAAAAATCAACGGGCAAAACATTCAAGCCGTAAGTAAAAATTCCGTTGTGAAAAATTTTGCTTTCGTGAAAAGTCAGTCCGCCTCGAAATTTTTTTGCATTGTACCGAAATTTATTGTTGTGCCGATTGAAAGAGTTATGAAAAATCGAATAACCGCCGCGCCGAATGTAACCGAGCGAATAATCATCATAAAATTTAAAGCCCGTCTGCAAATGCAACTCGTCAATTTCAACAACAGAATTTTCGCGCCGAATTTCGCCGATATGTAAAAATTCGCCGTCATATTTCGCCGCCCGTTCCCAGTTTGCATAAGGATATTGGTCGTGATACTCCGCGATAACTTTTGCAAAAAATTCATCGGAAATATTTTTGCCTTCGTCGTCAGCCAAATCTTCAACGCGGAATAAATATTTGTCCCATGAATGAGCGGGCAACATTTCCCACAACATTTTACGCATTTCGTGAAAGTAGACAAATGCATCGGGGATTTCAATTCTTACGACGTTGGGCTGTCCGGTTGTTTCGACAATGTACGATAAACCTTGCGAAGTGTACTGATTGATTAACTTGTTGGTGTTTTCAATCGTCATTGTCGATTGTCCGAGTAATTTTGCCGCAACATTCGCCCGCCGCAAATCCAAATCAGAACCTTTCGCGGGAGTTATCGCCAAAAAATCTTCCCAATCTTTAAGTCTCCACGTTGCCGTTTCAACGAAAAATTGTTTTGCAACGTCGATTAACTTCAAGCGTAAATTTTCGTGTTCGCGGCTCAAAGTGTCCTGAATATCTTTGAAAGTTTTATCGCGAGCCAAAAAACGCGGCAAATATCGAAGTAAATCAACAGGCGACGCTCTCATAAAAATAAATGTGTCACTTCTCACGAGAAAATCACCTCTCCCAAAGTCGGCAAGTCCTCATAAGTCAGCGGAATATTTTTTCTTGCGCCGTTTATTGTGCAATTTCTGAAATCATCTGCGCCGCCTTCCGCAACGATATAACTTTCTAATTTGTGAATTGAAACTTCAAGATTATTTTGATTTTCGGGCGTTAAAATTTTATTCGTCAGTTGCCGAAAATAATTTTTCACTCCGTCAGAAAAAGAATCAACGAAATATTCACCAAAACGGGCTTTGCGCTTACAACATTAACGCCGCCTTCGACAATTCCGACGGGTCTTTCTTCGTTGATATAATCCGCCACTCTTTGAATCAGAACCGCGTTTGCCTCTTCAAAATTGCTGTCAACGATTATAACTTTCACGGTACCCGGACCGTTGTAACACCGAATACATCGAGCCGCACCAACTCCGATAATACTCATTGCCCATTCAACATACTCACGCGGATTTCCAGAAGTCGCAGGGTAACGCACTTTTGTCAAATATCTGTCGCGTAAAGTTTCGTCGTCCTCCTCATCGTAACCGTCGAAAGTTGCGGCAGGATTATTGCAAGTGCTTATTCCCGCAATACTCAAAGGAATTTTCGTAATCGTATTGGCGGCAACATTTCCCGAACTCGTTCCCTTGTTTACAATATTTGTCGTTGAAGTTGCAACAAAACGAGTTCCCGCCTCTGTTGAAAAAATACTTCCCGCGTAAATCGTTCCCGTCCCCGTAACTTCAAGAGTGCCGACTGATTTTTTGGCAGGTCTGCGAATAACGCCGCTTTCTGCCGCCCGCATTGTCAAATAGTCGCCCCAGTTTAAATGTCCGAAACTTGCTTGATAAACTTCCTCAAGTTCAAGTTCGATTTTCTGAAACTCTATCGCATTGCTTGAAAAAACGTCATACTCAAAAGTTCCCTCAAACTTCGCCGCCGCAGTTTCCGACCATTTTTGCACTTCTTTTAAAATTTCTTCCTGCGTCCGTGATTCATACGCCATTCAACACACCTCCCGCCTTTCAATAAAAAAACCCGCTTGAATCTGCGGGCTTTGTGTTTTATAATTTCAACAAGTCAGTTGGTTATCGGCTTTCCTCTTTTCGGAGAGGGGGTGATGATATGACAACTTTTGAAAAAGTTATCGTTGTTTGCACAATCGTGCAGACTGTCATCACCGTTTTGAGTTACTTGTTGAAGTAATTTGAAAAAGCCGTCTCGCAAACGGCTTTTCTAAACGGTTATTTATTCGTGAGGAAAGTCGACTCCAGAAAACCGACTGACCTTTTATTTTCTGCCAAAATTTTAATGTCGCCAAAAATTTTTGTCAAGCGTCATAAAAATTTCTCTCCTTAAATTTCAAGTTCGCCGTAAACAGTAGTCAGCGAAATGTCAATCTGCAAGTCGTTCGCGTGTTCAGTTTCGGTAAATTC
>CAJOCT010000120.1 GCA_905236725.1 uncultured Selenomonadaceae bacterium
AAAAAATCAGCCGCCGAGAGATTTCATAAGCGATAAAACTGTCGGCATTAAAAGTACGACAAAAATTGAGGGGAAAATAAAAGCCACCATCGGGAAAATTATTTTTACGGGAGCTTTCAACGCTTCGGCTTTGACAAATTGACGGTGACGGTCGCGCATATTATCGGCTTGAATTTTCAAAGTCCGTCCCATACTTGTTCCGAGTTTTTCCGCCTGAATTACCGACGTGATGAATAAATACATTTCTTCCAAGTCACAACGCCGCGCAACTTGATTCAGTGCGTATTGATGCGTCATTCCCAAACTTATATCGCTTTGAAATCTTTTAAATTCATCGATTAAAGGTCCCGTCATTCGTGCAGTAATTTTTGACAATGCGCCGTCGAAGGAAAGTCCCGCCTGAACGCTTACGCAAAGCAAATCCAAAAATTCCGGCAAGGCACGGCGAATTTTTTTTTGACGGTTGATAATCATCGTGTTCAATCGCACGAGGGGAAAAACTGCGCCCCAAGCAAATCCCGCCAAAATTATTAAAACTTCCTGCAAAAAATGAAATTCGACAATCGTTGTAAGAGCCACGCCCAAACTTGTTCCGACAACTACCGTGATGACCCAAAACGAAACCAAGCGCGATAAAGACCAAACGCCCGTTTTGCCCGCTTGAAAAATTTTTTCTTCCAAAATATTTCTTATCTGCGCGGGAACAAAATTTTGAAAATATTTGTCGAGTTTGTCGAAAATCGGCGAAATAACTTGAACGTAAAAATTACTTTTATGAGCATTTTTATTTTTCAGCGTTTCGGCATGCAACTCGGTTTTTTTTGTCTGCCCGACTTTATGCATGCGCTCATCTTCCGCTGTTCTTATCATCAGTTGAACTCTTCGCCTGACCTGCGCTTCGGAACTTTGTTTGACGTAAAGTATAAACAGAATGAAAAAAAACCAAAACAGCGCGATTAAAAACGAAACAAAAACAACCATTAACAATTCCTCCGCGTCAATCCAATCTTTCGCAATGCCAACCGTCGCGCCCGTGATTTTTCACGAAGTACAACGAGTTGTCGGCGGATTTAAAAATTTCTTCGTACTCGGTGCCGGCTTTCGGGACGATTGCAATTCCGACACTTGCGGTAACTCCTGCATTTTCTCCGTCAATTTCCAACTCCCGCGCAACTCGATTTATCATTTTTGCTTTGCGGGTTATGACTTCGGTATTCGGCATATGCTCTATAAAGACCAAAAATTCATCGCCGCCGAATCTCGCCACGCAGTCATACGGACGAAAACACTTTTGCAGATGTTTGGAAAATTCTTCCAAAACTCTGTCGCCGAATTGATGCCCCTTCGTGTCGTTGACTTCCTTGAAGTGATCCAAATCGATTATGTAAAGTGCCATCAAATCTTCACAATCTCCCGCGCCGTTAAATTCAAGCAACTTCATATGACAAACATTTTCAAAAGTCGCCTTGTTATAAAGTTTCGTAAGTTGATCGATTTCGGATTCCATTTGATAAGCATCGCGAGCCCTTCGCATTTTATTGAAAGCATTCGCCATTTCGCCGAGTTCGTCCCTTGTTTTAACTTGAATCGTATCAATGTTTAAAGTGCCGCTTGCAATTCGATTGGCGGCTTTGGTAATTTCAATAATCGGTCGAGTTGCTCTGACTGAAGTAAGATAAGCCGTGCCGCTGACGATAAGCAACATGAAAAGCCCGATCGACGCATATTTGACGATTTCGGAATAAACTTGATCCAAAATATATTGATAGGGCTGAACGGTTATAATCGTCCAATCAGTCAAATTATTTTGCGAATAACTGACAAGAGCGTCTTCACCGTCAATTTTCGTGCGGACAATTCCCGATTTTTTTGCAGGTTGCTCCGAAATAAATTTATAAGCATTTTTCCCCGAAAAATTTTTCGACAAATCTTTTCCTTCGTCCGAGTTCGCAATAATTCTCCCTTTCCTGTCCAAAATAATTACGGAAACTTCGCTGTCGTCATGAGATTCCACAAAATTTTGAAACGCCGACAAGTTAAAATTTCTCTGCAAAACACCGACGATATTTTTTTCTTCGTCTTTAATGGGGACAGTCAAAACAACAATCAATTTTCCCGTGGACATGCTCAAAATAACGTCCGAAACAAAATTTTCTCCCGACATCGCATGCTGAAAATGTTTTCGCGCAGAAATGTCTACCAATTTTTCTCCGTCCGTCCTGATGAGTTGTACGCCGTTCGCGGCAGTCAAACCCATTAAACCTTCGTCGAGAAAAATTTCATTTACTTCAGTCATGTAAGATAAAATTTCTCCTTGATTTACGGGACGAGGATTTTTTATATAATCGACAATGAAAGGATTTTTCGCCGTCGCATGCATAACATAAAAATTTCTCTCGAAAAGTTCGGTTACATGTTCGGAAATAACTGCATTACGCAAAGATCCGTTTTGCTCAACAGATTTTTCCCACTCCGAAATCATGCTGAATGAGGTGACAATTATGACGATGATGAAGGGAATTGCGCCCATCACCACCAGCAGGAAAAATAACTTGTGTTTTATGCTGGTGCTTAGCCCCATGACGTTCAGTCCTAACTGTTGAAGATTGACAAGGGAAGCTCCACGCCGTTCATTTTGAATTTGTCCATAAAATTCGGCTGAAGTCCCGTTGCCTCAAAATGCCCTACAGATTTCCCGTTTTCGTCGATATAATCCTGCACATACTGAAATAAATCTTGCAAAATAATTACGTCGCCTTCCATGCCCTGAACTTCGGTAATATGAGTGATTTTTCTGCTGCCGTCGCGGATTCTCGACTGTTGCAAAATTAAATCAATCGCGGAAGAAACTTGCGTTCTGACTGCGCGGACGGGTAAATCTATCCCCGCCATCAAAACCATTGTTTCAAGTCGGCTTAAAACGTCGCGGGGAGCATTCGCATGCGCCGTCGTGAGTGAGCCGTCATGCCCCGTATTCATCGCCTGCAACATATCCAACGCCTCGCCCGCCCTGACTTCGCCGACGATAATTCTGTCCGGTCTCATACGCAAAGCATTTTTCACCAAATCGCGGATTGTAATTGCGCCTCGACCTTCAAGGTTTGCGGGGCGTGATTCCAAAGTCACGACATGCCGCTGTTGTAATTTCAATTCCGCAGCATCTTCGATTGTGACGATTCTTTCGTTTTCGGGAATGAATGAACTCATCGCGTTAAGAGTCGTCGTCTTGCCTGAACCCGTGCCGCCTGAAACCAAAATATTCAATCGCGCTTTTATGCAGGCTTTTAAAAATTCCGCCATTTGTTCGCTCAAAGTTCCGAAACTGATTAAATTTTTTATCGACAGCGCATTTTTTGAAAATTTTCTGATTGTTACGACGGGACCGACCAAAGACAGCGGAGGAATAATTATATTGACGCGGGAACCGTCCGCAAGTCGCGCGTCAACCAGCGGAGAAGATTCATCGACACGACGACCGAGCGGCGCAAGTATTCTTTCGATTATGCTCATCAAATGCGCGTCGTCGTAAAAATAAATATCGGTGAGTTTTAATTTGCCCGCCTGTTCGATAAAAATTTTTTTCGAGCCGTTGACCATAATTTCCGTAATGCTGTCATCTTGCAAAAGCGGCTCAAGCGGTCCGAGTCCCAAAAGTTCGTTGCAAATATCTTCAATCAGCGTGGATCTTTCGGCGCGGCTCAAAGTATAAGTACTTTCCGCAAGTTCGCGGGCACTGTACGCGGCGATAATATTTTTTATCTGTTCGCGAGCCGATTCGCCCTGCATTAACAAATCTTGCTCTTCGGGGGTCATCTCGTCAACAATTCGCCTGTGAATTGCCAATTTCAATTCGTGTGAGCGGTCATTAGTTTTTTCGAATGCGCGTCTGCCGACAAATGACGAGGCAACTACACGCGAATCGTCCTGTAAATTTTTTTCGAGCGTGTAAGTTTTCGGCGGATTTTTTTCAACTTGCGGTGGCGGGGAAGGTTGCGGCGGAGGTTGCACAACATTTTTTAACGCCGAAACTTCTTCTGACTTGGGTTTTTCGTTTTCTTTAGGCTTGCCGCCCAATCTTTCCAAAAGTGAAAGTGATCTCATAATTTTTTCTCCATTATTTTGCAGTCTCCAAAGGCATAACGATTTTTATCGGGTTTAAATTTTTCGGCGGAAAGTTTATCCAATTCAAAACTGCCGGCAAATCTTCTTCGTTGCGTTCAAGTTTAACCGTAACTGTAACGTCATTTGTTGAAATATCGACTTTCGGGGTTGCCGTGTATAAATTTGTTAATTGGTTAATACGTTCGGAACTTTTATTTTCAAAATCCGTCTTCATTCTGTCCCTGTCGTTTTGAGTTGTCGTCAAGGAAATATCTCTGGCAATGGCTCTTGACGCATTGTTATATTGCAGGTAATCCAAAAACATAATCCCGCCGTAAATCATTCCGAAACACATTGCGAAAAAAAACGGAATGATTAAAGCAAATTCAA
>CAJOCT010000121.1 GCA_905236725.1 uncultured Selenomonadaceae bacterium
TCCAAAACTCTGCCGTTCCTGTCCAAAACTTTCGTGACGGCGATTGCGGGAATATGAACGCCGCTGTTCGCAAATGTGCAATATGCGCTGACAATTTCGAGAGGAGTGACTCCGCGAGTCATTCCGCCGAGAACTACCGCGAAATTTCTGTCATTCGGGTCGCCGTCGAGAACAAAAGTCGTAATTCCCATTTCTTGCGCGTAATAAATAATTTTATCCATACCCAATTCTTGAGCGATTCGGACAGTCGGCACGTTCATGGAAAAAGTTGCAACCGTCCGCAAATTCACACTGCCGGAAAATCTTCCGCTGTCATTTTGCGGCCGCCAACCGTTAATGTTAATCGGCTTATCTTCAATGTAAGTGTCGGGATAATATCCGCTTTCAAGTGCGGCGGCGAATACGAACGGTTTAAACGCGGAGCCGGGCTGACGAACTGCCATAGTCGCGCGGTTGAATTGATCCGTACCGCGTCCGCCTACCATCGCCTTTATATAACCGGTTTTCGGGTCTATCGCAACTATCGCGCCCTGCGGCTGTTGAATACCGTTTGCATCGGTGTAATCGCCGGGCAAATTTTCCAAGAGTGCCGCTTCAGCCATTCTTTGCATATCCATATCAATCGTCGTGTAAATTTTCAAGCCGTCTTTATAAATTGCGTCCGCGCCGTATTTGTCGACCATCAACTGCGTAACGTAATTTATAAAATCCGCCGCGTCCTTGAGTTCTTCAGGTCTGTTCGCGGGAGCAAGGACAATTTCAGAATTTTTCGCGTCACGTTCGTCGGAAGTGTTTATGAAATGATATTTGACCATCTGTCCGAGAACGGTATTTCGACGTTCCTTAGCCGCTTGAAGATTGTTGAACGGCGAATAATAATTCGGGCTTTTCGGAATACCTGCCAAAAGCGCACATTCCGCCAAAGTCAATTCCTCAACATTTTTATTGAAGTAAGTTTTAGCCGCCGCCTGAACTCCGTACGCACCTTGACCGAAATAAATTTGATTCAAATACATTTCCAAAATTTCTTGCTTGGTATATTGTTTTTCGAGTTGAAGAGCCAAAAAAACTTCTTGAATTTTTCTTTTGATAGTGCGTTCTTGCGTGAGATAAGCATTTTTCGCAAGTTGTTGAGTGATGGTCGAGCCGCCTTCAGAAATTTCTTGATCGCGAATGTTAGCATAAACTGCGCGAAGTAATCCGCGAGGATCAACGCCTTTATGCTCATAAAATCTGTTGTCCTCAATCGCAACGAAAGCATTTTGCAAATTCAGCGGGACTTGTTCAATTTTTACCAACATTCGATTTTCAGTCGCGTGAATGTTGGCAATTTCATTTCCCGCCGAGTCGTAAATTTGCGAAGAAACCGGCGGTACAATATCGCCCGCCAAGTCGGGTTTTGCATTTATATTCGCCGTGATAAAGCCGATTCCGATTCCCGCCGCCATAACCAAGATAAAAATAAAAATTCCCAAAATAATTTTTAAAACCATGCCGACTCTTCGACGAGTCCGCGGACGTTCGTTGGAAATCGGGAGATCGTCTCTCCGCTCATCCATACCAGCCATCGAAAAAATCCCTCCTTTGACAATTATTCGTATCTTATCACAAACGCCCTTAATAAGTCGATAAAAAATAAAAAAATTCCCCGCGTAAAAATTTTTCGTGAGGAATTTTTTTTTATTTTGAAACCGAAAAAAATTATTTTTTAACCACAACAGTCATATCTCTTGCAAGGTCGTCAAGGACAGAATCATTTTCGACAGCCTTCATAACATTGGCGGGCGCATCGATTGAGGAGTCGGCGTTATTTTGATAAGTCACTGAATAATGAAATTCGCTGTAATAGCCGATTGTGTCGAGAAGTGACATTTCCTCTTGAGTAAGTTTAACCTTGCCTGCCGCCGAGTCGTCCAACATTCCGCGGGCAAATGAGCGCATAATGTCAGTAAGTTCGATAACTGTTGTGACGGTGCGTCCGGTGTTTTTATTGACTGTCCAGGTTATAAACGCATCATTTTCGCGAAGAGCTTTTTTTAAATTACTGTTGGCAATCGCGCCGTCAGCATTTTTATCATCATATTTTGCAAGCAGGTCTGCGGCATAATTTCCGTCAATGACAAGTTGCAAAATTCTTTGATTCGCGTCATCTTTGAAAATTTTCGCCTCTTTAACCGCCTTCATATTTTCCTGCATGATAGTCGGATCGGTGGTCTTCAAGGCGTTGGCAAGTGCGGAGGGAAATCCCGGCAGAGCCATTTTGCTCCAAGTCCGATTGCGCTGAACGAACAAATTCATATCGCTGCCGCCGTCCTGCACAACGTAGAAAGGAATTGCGAAATTCGTCGTCTGCTTAGTCTGCGGGCTGGTGTAAGTCCAATTCAACGTGCCGTTGATTCTCATTGAAGCGTCGTTCAAAATTACGCCTTCGGAATTTATGTCAGCCTGAAAAACCGTTCCGCCGAAAAAGCTGATAATCTGCTTGAAAGCGCGAGTATCGGGGGGAGATGCAAGGTAAGACTGTCTGAAAGCAAACATTCCGTCAGGATTTTCCGCAGCAAGAACATCACCGCCGCCGAAAAGTAAACTTCCGCCGACAACTGCCGCCGCCATAATTTTCGACAGCTTGCGAGACTTCAAACTTTCCAAAATTTTCATCATTAAATACCTCCGAAAAAAAAATTTTTGTTTGAAAATTAACGGCATAAAAATTCTGCGCGAAAAAATTTTTTCCTGCGTCAGTTTAATTTTTCGCGAAAAGTCCCAGCAAAATATCTTTCGTGACTTCGGCGGGATCTAAATTTATATCCCATTCGGCGTTTTCATCTTTTTCAAAAATCGCGCCGGCAGATTTCAAAATTTCTTTCAAACTCAAACAAGATTCAAAAGAAGTTTTCACGGCAGAAATCATTTTAAGAGAATTTTCATCACTTCGCGCAACAATTCCCTTCGCCAAAGTTCCCGAAGTGAAATAAAATTTTTTATTGCCGTCTTCATCAGAATTTAAAAAGCCGAGAAATATTTGATTTTCAGAAATTTCATTCGGCACGCAAAAAGAAATTTCATGAGAATCAATCAAATATTTTCGGTTAATTTGACTTTGCTCAACGTCGCCGAGAATCAATTTGAACGGCACGGGCGCAGAATTTGATGTGTAATCGTTGAGATTGACCATAATCATTTCGTCAGAAATATTTTCGCCGACAAAAAAAGCCTCCGTCGCCCCGCCTTTATCAATAGGCGCGTCAGTCATATCTCCTGAAAAAATCACGTTTAAATTTTTCGTGTCGATAAAATTTTCGTCGGCAAAATCATTGTGCCAGCCGATGTCTCGTTTTGCGGAATTTAAATGCAAATCCAAATCGACTCTTTCATTTTTTAAGTTGAACCAGTGAACTCCGACGACCACGGATTTTTTTCCGAAAGTGTAAGACGAGCCGTGAGGAATCGCGCCGACAAATTTTTTTTCACTCACGGGCATGGCGTAATTGAAATTTTCGGGGATAAAAATTTTTTTGCCGATAACATTCGGGCGAATTTCTTCAACAATCGAATCAATCACGGCGGAAAGAATTTTGTAGTCGAGTTTGAAATTTTTTTCGTAAGAATCGACAAAAACTTTTCCGTTGCGAATGTAATAGGAGATACTTTCCGGCGCGGCGGCTCGATAAAGTAAGGCGTTGGCAATGGAAATTTTTTTGAAGACGGTGACTTTTTTTAATTCGGCTTTGAGTTTTTCAACGTCAATTTTTTTCGCTGAAGTCAAAGTCTCCAAAATTTTTTTCTCAACAGGTTTATGATATTTGTCCGCGAGTTTGCGCATTTTGTTGACGATTTTTTTCATGTAGGGCGAATGAACTTTGAACGCGAGCCAGAGCGGTTTAAATCTGTGAAAAATCTCCGCGAGTTTTTCAATGCCGTTTTCGGCGATGTACTTTGAAAAAAATTCGTCAAAATCAAATCTGCAATTTTTCAGCGCGAAAATTGTCATATTATTTTTTATCAGCAAAGTCGAATTTGTTCCCCTGTAAAGCATATAGCGCAGAAATTCGACGGGATTTTTCGGCAAAATATTCAGCATTTCACACAAATAATTTTTCAGTTCTTTATTCGGCACTTCATCAACGTTCAATTTAATTTCGAGAAATTTTATAATCGTGACGACATTTTCCAGCGTCTCTTCGGAAAGTGCCGCACCCGTCATAATCATTTTAACTGTTCGATTTTCAATTTCACTTTTATCGAGAAAATTTATCACGGTGATTTTTATCGGCTTGGCATCTTCGGGAAGTTCAAGTTTATCGTTGGGAATAAAAACTGTTTCGCTGTCGAAAATTCCGAGACTTTCAAATCCGTAAGTCGTCATATAATGCAAAATTTTATTCGCGAGAATTTTTTGCGGTGAACTTTCC
>CAJOCT010000122.1 GCA_905236725.1 uncultured Selenomonadaceae bacterium
TTACTTTCCTCCGCGCCGATAAGTCCGCCGATAACCATCGCTTCGCCGTCTTTGACCGTGACGGTCGTATCCGCCGAACGCGTGTTAAATTTATAAACGTTCATCTCCTCAACATATTCGGGCGTGCTGACTTCGGTGTGAATCGTCGCGGTAATTGTGCCGTCAAAATTTATTCGCGGCGTGTACTTCAAAATAATTCCGACGTCTCGATATTGAAAAGAAGTCGTCGTTGTGGAATTTGTGGTTGATTCTGTGGGAACGGGGATTGACTGCCCGACGTTGATAATCGCCTCTTTACCTTGAATAGTCGTAACATTCGGGCGTGACAAAACTTTCGCCTTGCCGTTTTCAACAAGCGCATTGATTTTTGCGCCATAATACCACTCGAAGGGATAGCCGTCGTGACTTCGCCCGAATCTCAAAATTCCGTAACCCGTGTCATCGTCATAATTTCTCATGACAGAATTTTCATTTCGGGTAGGATATTGCGGGACGGTTGACCACATCCACTCAATTCCGAGATTTTTACTCGCACTTTTATCAATCGCCAAAATTTTCGCTTCGACGGAAACCTGTTTCAGTTCAACGTCCAAAGTTTCCAAAATTTTTTTCGCCCGCTCATATTCCGATTGAGTGCCGAATAAAATAATTGCGTTGACTTCCGAATTGACGAAAACTCTTTTTGAACGCGGATCTTTATCATCATCGGAATTGCCGGAAGAATTTTTTCGATTGCTTGAAACGTAGTTATAAGTTTTTTTTACGCCGTCCGCTCCTTCGACCTGAAAAGTTTTTAAAGTCGGTGTCTCTTCGTCGAAGTTGAGAGATTTATAAATTGCCGTCCGCAAAATTTCCGCATCACCGTAACGAATCGGCAAAATATAAGTTTGCATAGGCTCAACAAATTTTATTTCCGCCGTAAAAATATAAATTCCGTTCTCCTTGATGAGCTGAAGATTTTTTGCCTTGGCGATAATTTCCAAAATTTTTTTCGGGGCAACGTTTTCAAGCTGAATTGAAATCGCGCCTTTTACCGAATCGTCCAGCGCAACATTTAAATTTCCGTTCGCGGCGACAAGCATTATAAGCGAGCGCAAATCCGAATTATGCGCGTTTAAACTCATCGCCGAAACATTCACGCCAAAAATAAAAAAAGCCGCCGCAAATATCGGCAGCATTTTTTTCATTACAAATTACCTCCCAAAAAAATTTTTCATAAATCTATCACATTGCACAAGTTTTAGTCAATAAATTTTTCAAATTTCTTCCGGCTTAAATTGAGATTGATCTTGTGCAGTTTTGCAAAATTCATTAAAATTTTTAGAAAATTTCGCTTGCAATTTGTTCGCAAGCTGTTATAATTACGGCATTGAAGTTTTAAATTTTGTTTAAAGATAAAGGGGGATTTTCATAATGGCAAAAATTGCGAAAGTTATTGGTCGTGAAATTATCGATTCCCGCGGCAATCCTACGGTCGAAGTTGATGTTGTTCTTGAAAACGGTGTTGTCGGTCGCGCGGCTGTTCCTTCCGGAGCATCCACCGGTGAAAACGAAGCTCTTGAACTTCGCGACGGTGACAAAGGTCGTTACCTCGGCAAAGGCGTTTTGAAGGCTGTCGAAAACGTTAATAAAGTTATTGCTCCTGCCATTATCGGCGATTGTGTACTTGATCAGCGTGCGCTTGACTACAAGATGATTGAGCTTGACGGAACTCCCACAAAGAGCAAACTCGGCGCAAATGCGGTTCTCGGCGTTTCCCTCGCCGCCGCAAAAGCTGCTGCTCAATATCTCGGTCTGCCCCTTTATCGCTACATCGGCGGTTGCAATACTTACAAAATGCCCGTCCCGATGATGAACATCATCAACGGCGGCGCACATTCCGACGCTCCGATCGCTTTCCAAGAATTTATGATTCGCCCTGTAGGTGCTCCCAACATTCGCGAAGCGTGCCGCATGGGTGCCGAAGTTTTCCATAACCTCGCAAAAATCCTCAAGAGTCGCGGACTTTCCACCGCTGTCGGTGATGAAGGCGGTTTTGCTCCGAAACTCGACGGTATCGACGATGCTCTCAGCGTCATTGTTCAGGCGATTGAAAAAGCCGGCTACAAACCGGGCGAAGATGTTAAAATTGCTATGGACTGCGCGGCGTCAGAATTTGCCTATAAAGAGGTCGACGGTTGGTATTACGATTATCGTAAACTCAAAGACGGCAAAGAAAAAGATCCTAACGGCAAAAAACTCAGCGCGAAAGAGCAGATCGACTTCCTCGAAGAACTCATCACAAAATATCCGATTGACTCCATTGAAGACGGTCTTGACGAAAATGACTGGGATAACTGGGTTGAACTCACCAAGAGAATCGGCGATCGTTGTCAACTCGTCGGTGATGACCTGTTCGTTACCAATACCAAATTCCTCGAAAAAGGAATTAAGATGGGTGCGGCTAACTCAATTCTCATCAAAGTCAATCAGATCGGTTCTCTTACGGAAACTCTTGAGGCTATCGAAATGGCGCACCGCCACAACTACACGACCGTTACTTCGCACCGCTCCGGCGAGACCGAAGACGCTACAATCGCAGACATCGCAGTTGCTACAAACAGCGGACAGATTAAGACCGGTTCCATGAGCCGTACGGATCGTATGGCGAAATACAACCAGCTCATTCGCATTGAAGAAGAGCTCGGCAAGAGTGCTGTTTATCAGCGTCAACCTCTTCTCAATCGTACTGTCGGCGACGTTTGGCAAGCAAAATAATTTTTCAATCTGAAATTCGTTAATCGAAATAAAAAAGGCACTGTCTCAAAAGAGGCGGTGCTTTTTAATTTGCCGAAAAAATAAAAAATCCCGACATCTGAATCGGGAATTTTTTTTATATCGAAAGTTAAATTCATCTTGGAGCGGGCAATGGGAATCGAACCCACCTCTAAAGCTTGGGAAGCTCTCATTCTACCGATGAACTATGCCCGCGAAATTTTATTGAAGTAAATTAAGAACGTTCGCGCGATTTTGATTGAACATTCTCGTTGCATACATTGCCATTTGTTCTTGATTCTGTTGGTTTTTAAGATCGGTAATTGCTCTTGCAATATCGGTGTCGCCTATAGCGGACGCGGCAGACTGTTCATTTTCCGACATCGCGGTGTAATTTGCCTGTTGGAAATCCAACCTCTGAAGTTGTGCGCCTTGACTTGTCGCCTCGTCGAGTGCTTCGTCAAGAGTGTATCCGCCTTCCAAAGACGCCTGCAAATTTCCGTCAACGCCTTCGACAAACTCAAGTGCGCCGTCAACATTTCTCAACGCCGATTGAATCGATTCGTCATTTGACAGGTCAATAGTAACATTTCCTTGCTCATCCGTCAAGCCGAGAGCTTTTGAACTCATATTTCCGAGACTGACATTTTCGTAGCCGTTGATGCCGGCGACCATCATGCTGTCTTTCGAGCCATCGAGCAAATTCATTCCGTTGTATTGAACGCGGGAATTGTCATCGATTTGACGGACAAGTTGATTGATATTTTCTTGCATCGCCGCACGATCGGAATCGGTGTTTGTGCCGTTGGCAGCGTTGACAAGAGTAGATTTTATCGTGTTGAGCGCGTCGATTGTGTTGCTCGTCGCACCCGCCGCAGTTTTTACCATCGAACTCATATTTTGAGTATTTTGGACAGATTGAGAAATTCCGCCGATATTGCTGTTCATTTTTTGCAAAATCGAATAAGCCGCACTGCCGTACGATGCGTTCGGATATTTTGAACCTGTCGCAATTTGTTGCGTAGTCCTCTGCATTGAGTTTTGAATCGTATTCAAAGTTCTGAGAGAAGGATTTACGCCGCCCATTGTCATAGCCATGACAACCACCCTTCCTTTCATTCGTCCTTGTAAAAAAACACTCCGTCAATTTTCGAGATAATAGCATAAATTCAAAAATAGTACAAGAAAAATTTTTTTATTCTTCGCGGTCGTCAATCAGATGATCCGAAAAAATAAATTTCACACAAAAATAATTTTCGCTTAAAACTTTTTTCTCGTCGTCCAGCCAAATTTGCAACCAAGCCGAAGTTCTTTTTCGCCCCGCAAGAGAATATTTTTTCATTTCGATATTAAAATCAAGCGAATTGCCGGGAGCAATCGTCGGCAGATTTTTTTTCTCCTCAAATTTCGTTCCCCAGTTTTCGCTTAAAATTATTCTTACTCGCGGCTTAAAATCGTATTCCAGATTATTTTTCAGGTGCAATTTGCAAGTCGATTTAAAAAATTCGCCGAAAGTGATTTCAAATTCGTCGTTTTCAAATGGTTCAACAACTTTGCCGTTAAAAAAAAGTTTCGCCGAAATATTTTCTGCCTGCGCCAAAGAAAAATTCGCCAAAATAAAAAT